>CAMFIX010000208.1 GCA_945952425.1 uncultured Pseudorhodobacter sp.
GGCCGACCTGTGGCAGAAGATCTGGGAGGCCAAGAAAGTCGAGATCGCGGGCCTCGCTGCCATGCTGGTCGTCCTCACGCTGGTCTTCTTCTTCCAGGGCTTCGCGGCCCGCAACGCCAAGGGCTTTTTGATCTTCCGCATGGGGTTCCTGACCGTCACGCTGGTCTTCCTGGGCTTCTATGCCAATGCGCAGCTGTCGGTCGTCAACCTGCTGGCCCTGTTCGGAGCGGTGACCCATGGGTTCAGCTGGCAAGCCTTCCTGCTGGACCCGCTGACCTTCATCCTGTGGTTCGCGGTCGCCGCCAGCCTGCTCTTCTGGGGCCGCGGCGCCTATTGCGGCTGGCTCTGCCCCTTTGGCGCGCTGCAAGAGCTGACCAACCGCATCGCCCGGGCTTGCCACGTGCCGCAATGGACCCTGCCCTGGGGCCTGCACGAACGGCTCTGGCCCTTGAAATACATGATCTTCCTCGGCCTCTTCGGCGTCTCGCTGATGTCGATCGACCAGGCCGAACACCTGGCGGAGGTCGAGCCCTTCAAGACCGCCATCATCCTGAAATTCATCCGCGCTTGGCCCTTTGTCGCCTATGTCGCCGCCCTGCTGATCGCCGGCCTTTTCGTCGAACGCTTCTACTGCCGTTACCTCTGCCCGCTGGGTGGAGCCTTGGCGATCCCCGCCCGGCTGCGGATGTTCGACTGGCTGAAGCGCTATCACGACTGCGGCAATCCCTGCCAGACCTGCGCCCATGACTGCCCCGTCCAGGCGATCCATCCGACCGGAGAGATCAACCCGAACGAATGCGTCAACTGCCTGAATTGCCAGGTGCTTTACCAAAGCCACACCAAATGCCCGGTCGTCATCCGGCAGGACAAGCGTCGCACTGCGGTTTCGCGCGACCTCTCCACCCTCAAGAACCATCCCAATGTGAAAGGAACAGATCATGTCTGAAGCCAAGGGCATCTCGCGCCGCAACCTGCTGGGCGCCACGGCCGGAGGGGCGGCCATCGTCGGCGCTCTGGGCGGGCGCATCGGGGCGGGCGGGCTGGCGGGGCTCTCCACGCTGGGCGCCACGGCGGCGGTGGCGGGCGAAGCGCCGGCCTATGACATCGCGCCGGGCCAGCTGGATGAATATTACGGTTTCTGGTCCTCGGGTCAGACCGGCGAAATGCGCATCCTGGGCATTCCGTCCATGCGCGAGCTGATGCGGGTGCCGGTCTTCAACCGCTGCTCGGCCACCGGCTGGGGGCGGACGAACGAGTCGATCCGCATCCACCAGCGCACGATGTCTGATGCCACCAAGAAGCTTCTGGCGGCGAACGGCCAGAAGATCCACGAAAACGGCGACCTGCACCACGTGCATATGTCCTTCACCGAGGGCAAATACGACGGCCGGTTCCTGTTCATGAACGACAAGGCCAACACCCGCGTGGCCCGCGTGCGCTGCGACGTGATGAAATGCGATGCGATCCTGGAAGTGCCCAACGCCCACGCGATCCACGGGCTGCGCCCGCAGAAATGGCCGCGCTCGAACTACGTTTTCTGCAACGGCGAGGACGAGACGCCGCTGGTCAACGACGGCAAGACCATGGACGACGTGAAGACCTATGTGAACATCTTCACCGCTGTGGATGCCGACAAATGGGACGTGGCCTGGCAGGTCATCGTCTCGGGCAACCTCGACAATTGCGATGCGGATTACGAGGGCAAATGGGCGTTTTCCACCTGCTATAACAGCGAAATGGGCATGAACACCGCCGAGATGACGGCGGCGGACATGGACCATGTCGTGGTCTTCAACATCGCCGAGATCGAAAAGGCCATCGCGGCGGGGCAGTATCAGGAGCTGAACGGCGCCAAGGTTCTGGACGGGCGCAAAGAGGCGAAGAGCCAGTTCACCCGCTATATCCCGGTCGCCAACAACCCGCACGGCTGCAACATGGCGCCCGACAAGGTTCACCTCTGCATCGGCGGCAAGCTTTCGCCCACGGTCACGGTGATCGACGTGACCCAGCTGCAGACGCTCTTTGACAGCGATGTCGACCCCCGCTCTGTCGTGGTGGCGGAACCCGAACTCGGCCTTGGCCCGCTGCACAACGCCTTTGACGGCAAGGGCAATGTCTTTACCTCGCTCTTCCTCGACAGCCAGGTGGTGAAGTGGAACATCGAGACGGCCAAGAAGCTTTACAAGGGCGAGAAGGTCGATCCCATCCTCGACAAGGTGGATGTGCAATACCAGCCGGGCCACCTGAAGACCTCGATGGGCGAGACTTTGGAGGCCGATGGCAAATACCTGGTTTGCCTCTGCAAATTCTCGAAGGACCGTTTCCTGAACGTCGGCCCGCTGAAGCCCGAAAACGACCAGCTGATCGACATTTCGGGCGACAAGATGAAGGTCGTCCACGACGGCCCGAACTTCGCCGAGCCGCATGACGCCATCGCGGTCCATGCCTCCAAGATGGGCGGGATCATCTCGGTCTGGGATCGCAAGGACCGCATGTGGGCCGAAACCCGGGCGCAGGCGGAAAAGGACGGGATCAACCTGGACGACTGGCAGGACACCGTCATCCGCGACAAGGACGATCCGACCAAGGTGCGGGTCTATATCTCGTCGCAGGCGCCGTCGTTTGCGCTGGAAAGCTTCGAGGTCAACGAGGGCGACGAGGTCACCGTCATCGTCACCAACCTGGATGACATCGACGACCTGACCCACGGCTTCACCATGGGCGGCCATGGCGTGGCGATGGAGATCGGGCCGCAAGCGACCTCTTCGGTCACCTTCGTGGCGGCCAATCCGGGGGTCTACTGGTATTACTGCCAATGGTTCTGCCACGCGCTGCATATGGAGATGCGCGGGCGGATGTTCGTGAAGCCGAAGGCGTAAGCGATGTTTCCGCCCCGGGCCCTTCTGATCCTGCTGCTTGCAACCCCTTTGCAAGCCAGGGAAATCCCCGTCCCGCCCGGGGCGGGCACCCTGACGGCGGCCATCGCGGCCGCCGCCCCGGGGGATATTCTGCAGCTGACGGCAGGGGTCTATGGCCCCGCCGTCATCGACAAACCTCTGACGATCCAGGGGGAGGACGCGATCATCGACGGCGGCCATACTGGCACCGTCCTGCTGGTCACCGCCGATGACGTGACCTTGCGCGGTCTGCATGTGCAGGGCTCAGGAGCCCGGGACGAAGACATCGACGCGGGCATCAAGGTGTCGAAAGACGTGGCGCGGACGGTCATCGAAGATTGCCTGCTCACCGACAACATGCACGGGATCGACTTCCATGGCGCGGTGGATGCCGTCGCCCGGCGCAACCGGATCGAGGGCCGCCAAGACCCTCACATGGTCGCCCGCGGCAATGCGTTCTACGTCTGGAACGCGCCCGGCGTGGTGATCGAGGACAACGAGGTCCAATACGGCCGCGACGGGATATTCTCCAACGCCTCGCGGCAAGACACCTACCGCCGCAACACCTTTCGCGACCTGCGCTTTGCGATCCACTACATGTATACCAACGACAGCACGATCGAAGACAATGTCTCGATCGGCAATCACCTGGGATTCGCGATGATGTATTCGCGGCGGGTGGTGGTGAAGGGGAACATCTCCCTGATGGACCGCGACCATGGGGTGATGCTGAACTCCACCAACGACAGCGACGTGACGGGCAACCTGGTCGTCGGCGCCGCCAAATGCACCTTCCTTTACGACGCCAACAAGAACCTGATCGCCGACAACCGTTTCGAAGGCTGCGGCATCGGCATCCATTACACCGCAGGCTCGGCGCGCAACGCGGTGACCGGCAATGCCTTCGTGGCCAACCGCAACCAGGTGAAATACGTCGGCACCCGCGACCTGGAATGGAGCCTCGACGGCCGCGGCAATTACTGGTCCGACCTCGCCGCCTTCGACCTGAACGGCGATGGCATCGCCGACCAGGCCTTCCGCCCCAATGACATGATGGACCATATCCTGTGGAGCCAACCGGCCGCCGCGCTGCTGATCGGCTCTCCGGCGGTGCAGCTGGTGCGGTGGAGCCAATCCTCCTTCCCCGCAACCCTCCCCGGAGGGATCGTCGACAGCCATCCGCTGATGGCCCCCCTTTCCATCCCCCTGGCCCCCGAATGGGCCGAAGCCGCGGCGCAAATCGGCGACCGCTGGCAAAAGGACACCGCCCATGACGCTGAAACTGCGCAATCTGAATAAACGCTATGGCCCGGCGCTGGCGCTGGACGGGGTCGGCTTTACGGTCGGCGCCGGAGAGAGGGTGGCTTTGCTCGGCCACAACGGCGCGGGGAAATCCACGCTGATGAAGATCGTGCTGGGGCTGATCCCCTTCGACGGCGGCGAGGTCCAGGTGCTGGGCGCCGCCCCCGGCGCGCGGCGCGAGGGCGTTGCCTATCTGCCGGAAAACGTGGCCTTTCACCCCTCGCTGACCGGGGAAGAGCAGGTCGCGACCTTCCTTTCGCTGCGCCGCGAGAACCCCCGCGGCGCGCGCGACCTGCTGGCCCGCGTCGGGTTGCGCGATGCCGCAAGGCGACGGATCGGCACCTATTCCAAGGGGATGCGCCAGCGCGTCGGCCTGGCCCAGGCGTTGATCGGCCATCCGCGGCTCTTGATCCTCGACGAGCCGACCTCCGGCCTCGACCCCGTTTCGCGCCGCGATTTCTATCGGCTGCTGGATGGGCTGGCGGCCGAGGGCGCCTCGGTGCTGCTGTCCTCGCACGCCCTGACCGAGGTCGAGGCGCGCACCGACCGGATCGTGATCCTGTCGGGCGGCAAGCTGGTGGCCGAGGGCACGATGGAGGCGCTGCGCCATGCCGCGGGCCTGCCGGTGGCGCTGCAGATCACCCCGGCGCCGGGGCAGGGCGATGCGGTGGCCGCGGCCTTGCCCGGCCATCACCGCGCGGGCGAGCGCATCATCCTGACCTGCCCGCCTTTCGAGAAACTGCCCCTTCTGGCCCAGGTCGCAGCCCTTGGCCCCAAGGTCGCCGATGTCGATCTCGTGCCCCCCTCGCTCGAAGACATCTACAGCCATTTCAGCCGGAGGGACGGACAATGAGCCTCGCCCTCTCCCTTCCCCAACCCCGGGTCTTGCCGATGTCCGCCACCCTTGCTTTGACCGCCTGCGAATTCCGCATCGCCTTCCGCAACCGCTGGCTGGCGATTGCCGTGGGGCTGATGGGGATGTTTGCGCTGGTCCTGTCGGCGGCGGGGTCCGGGCCGACCGGCTCGCTTGGCGTCGATCGGCTGTCGGTGACGGTGGCGAGCCTGACCAGCCTGTCGGTCTATCTCGTGCCCTTGATGGCGTTGCTCATGTCCTTCGACGCGGTGGCGGGCGAGGTCGAGCGGGGGACGTTGCCGCTGCTTTTGACCTATCCGGTCGCCCGGGCGCAGGTGCTGCTGGCCAAGGCCTTCGCGCATCTGGCGATCCTGACGCTGGCCCTGGTCGCGGGCTTCGGCGCGGCGGGCGTTCTGGCGGCCCTGCTGGACCCGGAGGCCGCGCGCGGCCTGCCCGCGCTCTTGCGGCTGATCGTGACCTCGGTGGCCCTGGGCGCCACCTTCCTCGGCGCGGGCTATGCGATTTCGGCCCGCAGCCGCAGGCCCTCGGGCGCCGCGGGGCTGGCCATCGGGCTCTGGCTGGTGGCGGTGGTGCTGTATGACCTCGGGCTTTTGGCGGCGGTGGTGGCCGACAATGGCGGGGTCTTCACGATGAAGGTCTTTCCGGCGCTGCTTTTGGCCAACCCGGCCGATGCGTTCCGGCTGTATAACCTCGCCGCCTCGCAGGCGACTTCGGTCGCCGCGGGGGTCTCGGCCGCGGCGGGGGCGGTGCCGCCTTGGGTCTCGCTGGCCTCCGTCCTGGCCTGGCCCGTCCTGGCCTTTGGCGCGGCGCTTTTGTCTTTCCGCAAGGTGGTGCCATGAGACGCCTGCTTCTGACCCTTTGCCTTCTGGCTGCCTGCCGCGAAGAGGCCGTGCTGCCCGCCCCCGTCGCCCTGACCCCCGACGCCATCGGCTATTTCTC
>CAMFIX010000209.1 GCA_945952425.1 uncultured Pseudorhodobacter sp.
ATCTCGCCGATACGATGGGGGAGATGGAGCTTTGGTATGCCGCCGCCGGGATCTGCTTCGTCGGCGGCTCCCTGGTGGCCAAGGGCGGCCATACGCCCTGGGAGCCCGCCCGCCACGGCTGCGCCCTGCTGCACGGGCCGCGGGTGGAAAACTTCGAGGACGCCTATGCCGCGCTGGGTGCCGCGGGCGCCGCGCAAGAGGTGACGGAGGCCACTTTCGGCGCGACGCTGCGCGCCCTGGACTCGCCCGCGCAGGAGGCCATGGCCGCCGCCGCCGCCGATTTGCGCAAGACCGGCGGCGGAGAGGCCCTTTTGGCCGCTCTTCTGTCGCTGATCGACGGGAAGTGACCGCAACAGGCTTGCGGCCCGCGCGCAACCTGTCACACTCGCCCGACGCGCCGCTTTCAGAAGCGCCTTGAGCAGGCCTGCCGATGTCCATTGTGTTCGAAGACCCGCATTCCGCCCCCGTCTCCTCTGCCGCCCTCGGCCAGATGGCTGCCCTCTGCTGGCGGCTGCGCAAGGGGCGGGTCGAAGTGCTGATGGTCACCTCGCGCGAGACCGGGCGCTGGGTCATCCCCAAGGGCTGGCCGATGGAGGGGCTGACGGCCGAAGCCGCCGCCGCGCGTGAGGCCTGGGAAGAGGCCGGTGTCATCGGCCGCATCTCGGCCGAGCCGCTGGGGCGGTTCGTCTATGACAAGGTCTTGCGCGACCGCTCGATCCGGTCCTGCTGCGTCACCGTCTATCCCCTGCGCACCGAAGAGATGAAAAGCCGCTGGCCCGAGCGGAAAGAGCGGCGGCGCAAGTGGTTCGCCGCGCCCGAGGCGGCGGGGCTGGTGCAGGAACAGGGCCTGTCGGAGCTGTTCGAGACCCTGGCCGCCGATCCGGGGCTTTTGGCGCCGGTGGTGCGACGCAAGAAGGGCTGATCGGGCTTTCGGGGGTGAAAACCTTGCGTTAAGGCCTATGTTCCAGATTGGGGCGGCAAAGCTCCGCCAAGTCAGGGGAAGACCGGGGTCGCCGATGATCCGTTACGCGCTGAAATGCGAGGCAGGGCATGCCTTCGAAAGCTGGTTCAAATCTGCCGGGGCCTACGAGGCTCTGCGCGGGGCGGGGCATGTCGCCTGCCCGGACTGCGGCTCTGCCGCGGTGGAAAAAGAACTGATGGCCCCGGCCGTGGCCTCGGGCCAGGCACGGGCGGCCGACCGCGCGGCGGCCCTGGCCGAGCTGAAGCGCAAGGTCGAGGAGAATGCCGATTACGTCGGCATGAATTTCGTGGCCGAGGCGCGGGCCATGCATGCGGGCGAGCGGCCGGAACGCTCGATCTATGGCGAGGCGCGGCCCGAGGAGGCGATCGCCCTGCTGGAAGAGGGCGTGCCGGTGGCGCCTTTGCCCTTCCTGCCGACGCGCAAGACGAACTAGGGGGGGTGCCCCCCCCCGCACCCCCGCCTCAAGGGGAGCCATGCCACTGGTTTCTTGAACCCGTGGCGAAACCAGTGGCAAACCCCTTGAGAAACCCCGTGGATATTTCTGAACAGGTGAAGGAGCGGCGCATGGAACGGGTCGATGCCGTCGAGGAGAAGGTCGCCCATCTGACGCGCGCGGTCGAAGACCTCTCCGACGTGGTGACGGCGCAGGGGCGCGAGATCGCGCGCCTGTCGCGGCTGGTGCAGATGCTGGCCGAACGGGAGGCCGAGCGCGAGACGATGGCGGGCGAAGCCCCCGCCGCCAACGTGCGCCCGCCGCATTGGTGAGAGGCTTGCCGGGGCGTCGTAAGGACGCAGCCGGGGCAAGAGAGCGGCGCGGAAAGCCGTCGCCCGATTGCCCGGCTCTCGGCGCTGGGGCCGTGCCGGGGCGCATCGCCTGCGTGCCAAGCCCGCACGGGGGCCAGCCCCCGCAAGGCGCCCGGGCCTGGCAGGATCGGCTTCCCCTTTCCCCGCCCCCCCAAACCGAACCGGCGCAAGTCCCAAGCGCCCGCCAGGGCGTCAGCCCTGCCCGACCTCGGCCAACAGCTGCGCATTGCCGCCCGAGGCGGTCGTGTCGATGCAGACATGGCGCTCTTGCGCGACATGGCCCAGGTCAGGCGCCCCGGTGATGACCGGCAGGATCGGCCCCTTGCGCCCAGCCAGGGCACGCCCCGCCGCCCGCGCGACCTCGCCCTGGGCCAGCACGCCCGAGAACCCCGCCAGCCGCGCCAGGGCCGCGGGCTCCAGCCCCGGCGCCGCGACGGCCCGCCCGCCCAGGGCCTGCACCGCCGCCATCTGACCCGCGACATCCGGCCCCAGGCACAACAGCGGCGCCCGCTGCGCCACCGTCAGCCGGTTCGATTCGCCCGTGGGTCCGGGCAGGTCGATCACCGCCAGAACCTCGGCCCGGCCCGCGCGGGCCAGCTCGGCCGCCACGACGGCCTCGGCAGTCGGCGGGGCGACCTGGTCAGACCCACCGGACAGGGCAGTCGGCAGAGCCCCCCCCACGAAGCGGTTCAGATACTGCGGACCGCCCGCCTTGGGGCCCGTGCCCGAAAGCCCTTCCCCACCAAAGGGTTGGCTGCCCACCACCGCGCCGATCTGGTTTCGGTTCACATAGATGTTGCCGGCATGGACCCCCTCGACCACCTCTTGCACCCTATCGTCGATCCTTGTGTGCAGGCCGAAGGTCAGCCCGTAGCCCGTCGCATTGATCGCGGCGATGACCTTGGGGATCTCACCCGCCTTGAAGGTGGCCACATGCAGGACCGGGCCAAAGATCTCGCGCGGCATGTCCTGGATGCCCTTCACCCGCAGGACCGTCGGCGCGATGAAGCTGCCCGCGGCGGGCGCCTTCAGCTCGGCCAGCACCCTTCCCGCCGCGCGCGCCTCGGCGATATAGGCCGCGATCCCCTCTTGCGCCTCGGCGTCGATCACCGGACCGATGTCGGTCTCCAGCCCCCAGGGGTTGCCGAGGCTCAAGGTCTCCAGCGCGCCCTGCAACATGGTCAGCACATGGGGCGCAATATCCTCTTGCAGGTAAAGGCAGCGCAGGGCCGAGCATCTTTGGCCCGCCGACTGGAAGGCCGATGCGATCACGTCGCGCACCGCCTGTTCGGCCAGGGCCGTGCTGTCCACCAGCATGGCGTTCAGCCCCCCCGTCTCGGCGATCAAGGGCGCGCCGGGGTCCAGATGCTCGGCCATCGCGCGGCGGATCAAGAGCGCCGTCTCGGTCGAGCCGGTGAAGGCCACGCCCTTGACGCGCGCGTCCCGCGTCAGCGCCGCCCCCACCGAACCATCGCCGGGCAGAAGTTGCAGGGCCGACTTGGGCACGCCCGCCTGGTGCAGCAGGTCGACGGCCAGCGTCGCGATCAGGGGCGTCTGCTCGGCCGGCTTGGCGATGACCGCATTGCCGGTGGCGAGCGCCGCCGCGATCTGGCCGGTAAAGATCGCAAGTGGGAAGTTCCAGGGGCTGATGCAGGCAAAGAGGCCCCGCGCCGCGCCCTTGGTCCCCGGCGCGTAATAGCGCAGGAAATCGACGGCCTCGCGCAGTTCGGCCACGGCATCGGCCAGGGTCTTGCCGGCCTCGCGCGCCAAAAGCGCGAAGATCGGGCCGAAGTTGGCCTCATAGAGGTCGGCGGCGCGGTTCAGAACCTCCGCCCGGTCGGCCTCCGCCCAGGGGGTGGCGGCGGCCAGGGCGGTTTCCACATCCGCCGCGCCTGCCGTCACAACATGGCCGGTCAGCGAGCCGTCGGCCGGGTTCGCCACCCCCAGCCGCTTGTCGCCCGTCACCGGCCCCGCGATCCGCGGGCCGCCCTCGAAGATCGTGGCGCGGAAGGGCGCGCGCGCGGCCTCGATCGCCTCAAGGTCGCTGGCATCGGTCAGGTCGAACCCACGCGAGTTCCTGCGGGCGCCGAAGAGGTCGGGCCCGGCGGGGATCGGCGCCCGGCGCGGCGTGGCCAGAGCCTCCAGCGGGCAGGCGGCGACCTTTTCGGGCGGGATCTCGGCATTGACGATCTGGTTGACGAAAGAGGAATTCGCCCCGTTCTCCAACAGCCTGCGCACCAGATAGGCCAGCAGGTCGCGGTGGGCGCCCACGGGCGCATAGATGCGGCAGCGGGTGCCGCGCTCGGTCAGGACCAGGTCGTGCAGCCGCTCTCCCATGCCATGCAGGCGCTGGAACTCGAAGGCGCCTTTGGGCAGGCCTTCCGCCATGTGCAGCACGGCGGCCACCGTATGGGCATTGTGCGTGGCGAATTGCGGGTAAATCCGGTCGGTCATGCCCAAAAGCTTGCGGGCGTTGGCCATATAGGAGGCATCGGTGGCCTCTTTGCGCGTATAGACCGGGAAGGAGGTCAGGCCCATGACCTGCGCCCGCTTGATCTCGGCATCCCAATAGGCGCCTTTCACCAGGCGGACCATGATCTTGCGGTCAAGCCGTTCCGCCGTCTGGTAAAGCCAGTCGATCACCGCCCCCGCGCGGCGACCATAGGCCTGGACGACCACGCCGAACCCGTCCCAGCCCTTCAGCGAGGGGTCGGACAGCACCGCCTCGATGACCTCCAGTGACAGGGTCAGCCGGTCGGCCTCCTCGGCGTCGATGTTCAGACCGAGGCCCGCGGCCTTGGCCAGACCGGCCAGGGCTGCGAGGCGGGGGACGAGTTCCTCCATCACCTGGGCGCGGCGGGCGACCTCATAGCGGGGGTGAAGGGCCGAGAGCTTCACCGAAATCCCCGGGTTGGTGCGGATGTCGCCATGGGTGGCAGCGCGCGCAATCGCGGTGATCGCGGCGGAATAGGCCAGGTGATAGCGGTGGGCATCGGCCTCGGTGCGCGCCGCCTCGCCCAGCATGTCGTAGGAATAGGTATAGCCCTTGGATTCCAGCTCTTTCGCGCGGTCCATGGCGGCCTGGATGGTCTCGCCCAGCACGAAGGCGCGGCCCATCTCTTTCATGGCGCGGCTGACGGCGGTGCGGATGACGGGCTCGCCCAGCCGCTTCATCGCGCCCTTCAGATGGGCGACGACGCCGGGCTCGCGGTCTTCCAGCACCTTGCCGGTCAGCATCAGCGCCCAGGTCGAGGCGTTCACCAGGCTGGAGGAGGAGCGCCCGAGGTGGCGGCCCCAGTCGGCGGGGGCGATCTTGTCCTCGATCAGGGCATCCATCGTGGGGGCATCGGGGACGCGCAGCAGGGCCTCGGCCAGGCACATCAGCGCGATGCCCTCGTCGGTGGAGAGGCCATATTCGGCCAGGAAGACCTCCATCAACCCCGGCTTGGCGCTGGACCGGATGCGGGCCACCAGCCCCGCCGCATCCGCCGTGATCGCCGCCCGCGCCTGCGGGGAAAGGTCGGCGCGGGCGATGTTGTCGGCGGTCAGCTGGCCCTCGTCGGCGAGGGTGGCGTGGTTCAGGATGTGACGGGCGTCCATGGTGCTTCCCCAAAGGTTTGGGTCAGTATATCACGGGGCCATCAGGCGATTTTCCCGGGCTGGGGCGATCCGCCGTCCATACGGCCTGAAATGAGGGGGCGAAACATGCCGAACGACCTGGACAGCTTTGACGCGGCCATCCTGGCCGTGCTGGAGGGCGAGGGGCGGCTGTCGGCGACCGAGATCGGGGCGCGGATCGGCCTGTCGAAAAGTCCGGTCCAGGCGCGGATCAAGCGGCTGGAGGCCGCGGGGGTGATCCGCGGCTATGGCGCGCGGCTGGACCGGGTGGCGATGGGCCAGGCGCATGTGGCCTTCGTCGAGGTGCGGCTGTCGGACACGCGCGAGGCGGCGCTTCAGGCCTTCAACAAGGCCGTGCAGCAAGTGCCCGAGGTCGAGGAATGCCACATGATCGCCAGCCGCTTCGATTACCTCTTGAAGGTGCGGACGGCCGACATCCAGGCCTATCGCCGGGTTCTGGGCGAGCGAATCTCGGCGCTCCCGCATGTCGCGGCGACCTCGACCTATGTCGCGATGGAGACGGTGAAGGATTAGGCCAAAAATTTTCGGCGAAAATTTTTGGCGCCCAACCGTCAGCGCAAAAGCCGCTTCTGCAACCCGGGG
>CAMFIX010000210.1 GCA_945952425.1 uncultured Pseudorhodobacter sp.
CAATGGGAAGGATCAGCGGGCTTTCCCCCTGAAGCGCGTGGAGCTCGTCATTCTTGGCGCGCAGTTCCTCGGTCAGCTTGGCGCGGTCTTCGTCGGACAGGGGCGAATTGCCCTCGGGCTGGGCCGCGCCGCCGGGGGCATCGGCGCCCGGATCGACCGGGGCCGCCCCTTCGCGGAGCTTCGCGCGCAGGTCGAGGATCTGCGTCACGACCGCCTTTTCCGCCTCCCACCGCGCGGTGAGGCCCGCAAGACGCTCTTCCTCCTGCGTCTTGGCGCCAGAGACCGCCATGCGCCGCTCAGTCACGTCGTAACCGGCGGTCTCATCGCGGGTGATGATCGACAGTTCGGTCTCCAAGGCTTCGATCCGGCGGCGGCTGTCGTCGACCTCGGCCGGAACCGCGTGCTGGCTGACGGCCACGCGGGCGCAGGCGGTGTCCAGCACCGAGACCGACTTGTCGGGCAGCTGGCGGGCGGGGATATAGCGGGCCGACAGGTTGACGGCCGCCGCAATCGCCTCGTCGAGGATCTGCACGCGGTGGTGCTTTTCCAGCATCGAGGCAATGCCGCGCATCATCAGGATCGCCTTGGTGGGCGAGGGCTCATCCACGACCACGGTCTGGAAACGCCGGGTCAGCGCCGGGTCTTTCTCGATGTGCTTTTTATACTCGGCCCAGGTGGTGGCGCCGATGGTGCGCAAAGTGCCCCGCGCCAAAGCCGGTTTCAGCAGGTTGGCCGCATCCCCGGTGCCAGCCGCGCCCCCGGCGCCGACCAGCGTATGGGTCTCGTCGATGAACATGATGATGGGCGTGGTCGAGGCTTGGACCTCCTCGATCACGGCCTTCAGCCGGTTCTCGAACTCGCCCTTCATGGACGCGCCCGCCTGCAAGAGCCCGACGTCCAGCGCCAGGATGCGTGCGTCCTTCAGCGCCGGGGGCACGTCGCCGCGCGCGATGCGCAGCGCGAAGCCTTCCACCACCGAGGTCTTGCCCACCCCCGCCTCGCCGGTCAGGATCGGGTTGTTCTGGCGACGGCGCATCAGGATATCCACCACCTGGCGGATTTCCTCATCCCGGCCGACGATCGGGTCGATCTTGCCGTCCTTGGCCTGCTGGGTCATGTCGGTGCAGAATTTCTTCAGCGCCTCCTCTTTCCCCATCGCGGCCGGAGCCATGGCGCCCGACTCTTCCCCCGGCGCCCCGGTGCCGACATGGGAGCCATCCGTCGCCCCCTGCCCCTCTTCGGGCGAACCCGCAACCACATTGGCGAAATCAGAGGACAACTCGTCCGGCTTCACCTTCTTGAACTCGCCCGAGATGGCGAACAGGATGTTCCGCAAGGCCGGGGTCTTCAGCATGCCCAGGACCAGGAAGCCGGTGCGCACCTGGCTGGCGTTGAACAGCAGCGAGCCCCAGACCCAGCCGCGCTCCGTCGCATCCTCCAGATGCTCCGACAGGTCGCTGATCGAGGAAGCCCCCCGCGGCAGCTGATCCAGCGCGCGCTGCATGTCGGCCACCAGGCGCGCGGGGTCCAGCTTGAAGTGTTCGGCGATGCGGTGGATGTCGCTGTTCTGTTGCTGCAGGATCTGATGCAGCCAGTGGACGAGTTCCACATAGGGGTTGCCGCGCAACTTGCAGAAGACCGTCGCCCCCTCGATGGCCTGGTAGGCCAGTCGGTTCAGCTTTCCAAACAGGGCAACGCGGGAAATTTCGCTCATCTTCGGGCTCCGGTAATCTGACGCTGGCGGTGCAGCACATGCGGCGGTGAAAGGGTAAGGTCGGCGGCGTCGTGGGACTGGTCGCGGCGGACGCCGAGCCAGGTGGTATGGCCAAGCGCCGCATGGGCGCCGCCAAGCGCCACGCGGGGCACTTCGGCGGATTTCAGGATCAGGTTGACGTCCCAGTCCAGGGCGTCGCCCATATAGTTGCGGACGACGGCTTCCAGGCGCTCGATCGCGCCCTGGCCGGGAAGAAAGCGGCGGTAATCGGCCAGGCTCAACGGCCCGATGACGATGCGGAACTTGGCGGCACGGGTCCAGACCCGCGTGCCGAGCGATGTGGACCGGCCCAGCGATCCCATCCCCAGCTGCCAGCGGTCGTCGGGTTCAAGGTCCAGCCAGCAGCCGACGAATTCCTTCAGATGCACCGGCGCGTCGAAAAAGCTCTGCAAGAGCGTCACCAGACCCTCGGCCGTCTTGGTGCCCGAGGACAGGTGCCCCGCGAAATAGCGTTTCGCGAGGTCGGGCATCAGGTCGCGGGCCTGCAGACCTGCGCCCATATGGCCCGACAAAGCCGCGACCTTGGGTTCGAACGTGTCGTCGCCCTTGCGGTCGAATTGCGGTGCAGGCTGGCCCGCAGCCCAGGCGCGATAGAACAGCCCCATCAGCCGGTGCGTGAAGGTGTTGGCAAAGGCGATCAGCGTCGTGTCGCGGAAGTTGCGCCGCCTTTCGCGGGCATATTCCGTCATATGCAGCGGCAAGGGCCCCATCGGCCCGAAGAGCCCGAACATCCGGTTGACCAGCCGCGCGGGCTTGCCCCCCTCTTCGATGTAATCCGCAATGGTCGAGGTCGGGAAGGCGAGCTCGGCCTCCTGCTCCAGCCGGACCGCATCCTGCGCCGCACGGCGGGACTGGCCCAGCCGCGGCCGGTCGGCGTGATGCGCCTCCAGCACGCGCAGCGCGTGGAAGATGTGATAATCGGTCGGATCGTCCCGGAGCTGCGCGATATGCGTCAGATCATCCGGCCGAGCCCGCTCTCCGGTCGCCACCTTGTGATCTCTCCGCGTGATTGGGTTGTCAGGACGGTTTCAGTAAACGAATTCACGGTCACATACTTGCGGAAGAAACGCTCCAGCACCGAGGCCAGAACGTAAACCCCCGAGCCGTCGAAGAAACTTTCGTCGAAGTCGAGCTTGATCTCCAACCCGCGTACGGCGGTGGAGAGCACCTCGTCGGTCATCCGCCGCACGATGGGCCGGGTCGACACGCCGCGCAAACCCTCCATCTGCTTGGCGATCACCCGGTCGCCGGAGGGCGCGTAAAGCCCCAGAAGCTCGCGCAAAGCCTCGGCGCCGCCCTGGCCGCCCTCGCGGTCGGTGATCGAGAGGTAGTTGAGCGACAGGTGGGAAATCAGCCGCCAGGCGGTTTCCCCCTGCGCGATGGTCGGACGCGGACGGGTCGGCGCGACGATGGGGGTGATCGACAGGACGGGGCCACCGTCGGGCAGGTGGAAGGCGTCCTTGCCGGCGGACGATAGCAGCAGCGGCAGATCGCGATTGGTGCAAAGCCCGGTGACGGCCAGCTGCGTCAGCTGCGCCGACCAGGGGGCCTGCATGGCATCGACCAGCGACAGATAGACCTCGGAGCCAAGGTAAGAGGTCCGCACGCCGCGCAGACGTTCCTTCTCGGTCCGCTGCCGCATCTTGCGGTGCAGCGTGTAATAGGTCGGATGGCTCTCCCCCGCCGCGGTGATGTCGGTGGCGGAGTAAAACGGCCGGAACTCGGTTTCCTCGTTGGTCTTGGTCGAAATCCCGGTCACCTTGGTGATGGCGTAGATTTCATAGTCCAAAGGCGCGGTGCGGACCGGGGTGATGTATTGCTCTACATCGGAATGGGTGATGTGGACGCGGTCGAAGGGGCGGTCAAACAGGTTGACCGCGGGGATGGCGTTCAGGACAAAGCTTTCCTTGCGGACGCTGGCACCCTTGTCGGGCAGAGGGTCCGACAGCAGGATATAGATATCCACCTCCTCGCCGCTGGCCCGGGCGAGCGCCGGGCGCAGGCCCGACAGCTCCACGAAGTGGAAGCGTTCGGGCATGGCGAAATATTCCTGCAGCAGGCGGTAACCGTCGAAAGACCGCCGCGGGGTCGGCAAAAGCGCCTCGTCGCGCTCGAAGCCGCGGGGCTTGGTCTTGGCCTGCAAAGGCAAGGTCCAGTCGTTGCGCCGGTCGGTCGAGCGGCCCGTCATGCCGGTGACGCGGGTGCAAAGCGCCTCGTGCAGAACCCAAGGCTCGCCCGCCTGCCCCGTGAGGTGCAGCACAAGGCTGTCCAGCGGCAGCTCCTTGATCGGCGCCCCGTCGGAACGTTTCAGCCTGAGCCGAATGCCCGCCCGCGCCGGTGTGTCGCGGGAAACCCCCGCCGCCACCAGCCCGCCCCGGCTGTCGATATATTCGACCTGCGAGATTTCCACCGGCCAAAGCGTCAGATCGGCCGCCGTGCGGAAGATGCAGGCCGTCTGCTCGCCGTCGATCTGGCGCGAGCGCAGCTTGGTGCCGCGCTTCATCACGTAACCGTCCTTGACCGCCGCATTGCCCATGTCGGGCGCCATCTGCACGACCATCATCGAGGGGATCGGCGCCAGGAAATGCGGATAGACGATTTCCAGCAGGTTGCTGGTGAAGGCCGGGAACTGCATCTCCAGGGCCAGCTGCACCCGGGCCGACAGGAAGGCGACGCCCTCCAGCAGGCGCTCGACATAAGGGTCGAGCACCTCCATCCCCTCCATCCCCAGCCGGGCCGCGACCTTGGGATAGGCCGCCGCAAACTCTGCCCCCATGTCGCGCAGGAAGGCGAGCTCGGCTTCGTAATGGCCCAGAAGGCGGGTATCCATCAGGCTTTCTCCAACGAGACTTCGCCCGTCGTCACATCGACGGACGAGCGCAGGTAAAGCTCGATGGGGATCGGCTCGGCCCACATATCGGCGCGGATGTCGAAGGAAATCACCGTCTGGCGGGCGACGTTTTCGGAGCGGATCTCCACCTGGGCCGAGCCCTTGCGGATGCGGGGCTCGAAACACTCGATGGCCAGGGCGATCGACTTGCGGATCAGCTGCGCGCGCTCCTTGGCGGCGAAATCGCCCGCCACTTCGCGCACGCCGTAATTCAGCACCGACCGGGCCGAGAGCGGATACCTTTCCGGGTCGATCCAGGTTTCCGAATTGTTGGTGTTCAAAAGCCAGGACAGGTCGCGCTGCACGATCTCGCGCAGGCGGCGGATGTCGATCACCCGCATGTCACGGCTTTCCGTGCCATTGGTCGGGTCGTCATCCGTCAGCCGGTCGAGAAGCGAGGGTTGCAGCCGCTCGGCCATCATCCTGTCGGCCATGGATCACCCCGCGAAACTGATGGTGCGGGCGTCGAGAAGCGCGGTGTCGCCCTGGTCGGTGGCCAAAAGCTTTTGCCCGAGGCCGGTGAAGGTCTCGGCCCCCGCATCCTCGAACGAGGTCGCCCGGCCGAGTTTCTCGGCCGCATTGCCCCGCACCCCCGACCCCACATAGCGCGAGGGGATCAGCGCCACGACCTTGCCCTCGGTCGCCAGCGTCAAATGCGCGGCGGTCCAGACCTGGTCGCGCAGGTCGGTCGGCTCCTCGAAGGCGATTTCGCGGAACTGGTTGAAGGGAATCCAGTAATACTTGCCGTTGACGATGGCCTCCAGCACGGGGCCAAGGCGCATGTCGGCATCGGCGATCCATTCGAAGGGCTGGCCGTCGATCATGCCGCTTGACCCGGGCGCGGCCTCGAAGGCCTGGGCGCGGAGGTCGGCGGCGGCCTGGGGCTGGCCCTGCGCCAAAAGCCGCTGCGCCTCGATCAGCTGCGCCAGCCAGTCCTGCGGCTGGCCCATCACCAAGGGTGTCTTTTCACCGGCGAAGACCTTCTCACGGTAGACCTCGCAGATGATCGCCTCGCGGTAGGTCTGCGCCATCGGCAAGGCGGCGGGGTCTTTCTCGCCGCAGATCTTCAGCTGGCGGATGGCGCGGTCCCATTGGCCCATGACGCACATCAGCTGAAAGAGGAAGATGCGCAACTTGTTGTCGCCCGGATTGGCGCGCACCTTCTCGGACAGCGCCGCCAGCGCGCCCTCGGCATCGCCGGATTTCAGGATCTCTTCGGGCGTCATGTCGCTGTCCCCCAGCGTTTGAAAATGCGAAAACCGGCGCGGGGAAACCCCCCGCGCCGGGCCGTATGTCAGGCGTATCAGCCC
>CAMFIX010000211.1 GCA_945952425.1 uncultured Pseudorhodobacter sp.
GGTGAGAAGGTGACCCATCGCCCGCCGCTGGACTTGGACAGACGCCTTGTCCTGACCGTCAGGCGCAAGCCAGGTGCGGTGCGCGCCTTGGCACCGCCCTGCCCCATCGGTGACCGCAGCAATCAGCGCCGGGCGGGGGAGGCTCCGGGTCTGACCCTCATCCCGATGCCAGCACTTGGGGTGGAAGCGGAGGGCGGAACTCGAGACGGGCCGGGTAATGCTCCGGGCGCGGAGATAGGTTTCCGCCAAGGTGCCCGCGACCGGCACAGCCGCCGCGAAAAGGCGCGCGGCGGCCTCGCGACTGCCTGTCGGGGTCTTCGGCTTGCTTGGGCGCGGACTGACATCCGGGATGACCGGCGCCGGACGGCCAAGATGTGCCCGAGCCTCGGCCAGGAGGTCGGGGAAGCGGGTGATGCCCGTCCTGGCCCGAATGATGTCGAGGAGGTCGCCATGCTCACCCGAGGCGGCGTCCGTCCATCGCCCCGCTGCGCCCTGCCCCGAGCTTGGTCCCGTCAGCCGCACGAAGAGCGATCTCCCCGTGTTGTTCTGCAGATCGCCCACCATCCAATATGCACCTTCCCGCTTGCCTCTGGACAAGTAATGGCGGCAGACGCTCTCGGCGTTTTGCGCGAGCGCGCGTGCGATATCTTCCGTGTCCAATGCCAATTTGTTCTCCAATCAACCTTGACGGGTATCTAGGGACTGGACCGGGAACTTCGCAAGAACCCGGGCCAAGATCGGGATGCCCTCCGCGTCAGTCGGGACAAACAGCCGGAGCTTCCAGGCGATGATCTCCGAGAAGAGCCCATCGGCCTTGAGCCGGTCCTTCTGATGGGGCGTGAAGCCCGAGAGCTCGATGCGGTGCACCCCCATGACGCGGGCACGGTGCAGCTCCAGCCCGTCGGTGAGGCGGACCACGGTCTTTCCCGCGAGGAGGAGGGCGTGGATCTCGGCCGGGGTGAGGTTCGGTGCGTTGCCCTCAGCCAGCGTGGTCGCGACCCAGGCGGGCGAGACACGGCGGCCGATGAGACGCTCGCCTGCATCGGTCTGCAGCCGGTAAACCCGGGTCTCGTCCTGCGGCAGCTGCTTCCAGATCGGCAGGAGAAGCCCCGCCACGATGTGCAGCGTGGTCTCGGAGAACTCAGGCACCTCGGCGAGTTCGGTTTCCCAGGCGGCTGCGAAGGCGGCGCGGTCGGCTTCGAGCCAATGGGTCTCTTCCATCATAAGGGCGGGCAGCGTTGCCGCCTCCATCGGCCGGATCAGCCGGAAACGCGGCTCCATCGTGCCGTCCTCCAGCATCAGGCTCGTGGCGGGCACCTGCACCGCAGCGCGGCCCGAGCGTGCGTTGACCAGAAGCCGGGCCTTGGGGTCGTCGAGCCAGATGAGCGCATCAGCGAGGGAGACCGGGCGGTTCCTGACGCGCTGCGCGATGGTCAGAAGCTGGGTATCGGCGCCCGAGCCGGGGTGGGTGTAGATGACCCTTCGGTCCGTGACGCGGAAGCTCTCGGCGCGCAGCGTCTCGAGCCCGAGATCATAGACCCCCGCCGCGATGGCACCCTCGATCCGGGCTTCGAGCAGGTTCTCGAAGGCGGTGAAGAGCACGCCTTGCATGTCGATCGTCAGGGCAAGGAGGCGGCTGAGGAAGCTCGTGATCGGCGGAAGGTCATCTTTCAGCCCATTGGCATCCGACAGCGTCAGGCCCGTGGCCTCCTCGAATGCCCGAAGTCCACAGCCCGGCACATCGCCCCGATGGATGCGGCGGTAGAGCTGGCGGAGCGCATCGCGGGCGTAGGGGCTCTCCAGGTTGTCCTCGGGACGGAAGAGTCCCTGACCCCCGGTCTGGCGCTGGCCGCGTGTGATGGCGCCGAGCGTGTCGAGCCGCCGGGCGATGGTCGAGAGGAAGCGCTTCTCCGCCTTCACATCGGTGGCCACCGGGCGAAACAAGGGCGGCTGCGCCTGGTTGGTGCGGTTGGTGCGCCCCAGGCCCTGAATTGCCGCATCGGCCTTCCAACCGGGCTCCAGGAGGTAATGGACCCGCAGGCGCTGGTTCTTCGCCCCAAGATCGGCGTGGTAGCTCCGCCCCGTGCCGCCCGCATCCGAGAAGATCAGGATGCGCTTCTGATCATCCATGAACGCGGAAGTCTCGGCGAGGTTGGCCGATCCGGCGCGGGTCTCGACGACAAGCCGCGCCGCAGTATCCTCGCCCTTCCGCACGATGCGCCGCGACCGGCCGGTGACCTCTGCGACCTCATCCGTCCCGAAATGCTGCACGACTTGGTCCAGCGCTCCGGGCACCGGAGGCAGCGAGGCCAGGTGCTCGATCAGCGCATCGCGACGGCGCACCGCCTCGCGGCATTCCACCGGCTGGCCATCGCGGGTGACGGGCCGCGAAGAGAGATTGCCCTCGCTGTCTGTGAAGGGCTCGTAGAGCTGCACCGGGAAGGAATGGGCGAGGTAGTCCAGGACGTACTCGCGCGGCGTGATGTCGATCCGCACGTCTCCCCAGTCCTCGGTCGGGATCTCCGAGAGCCGCCGTTCCATCAGCGCCTCGCCGGTCGAGACAATCTGGATGACCGCCGCATGACCCGCCGCGAGATCCGCCTCGATGGCCCGGATCAGGCTCGGGGTCTTCATCCCCGTCAAGAGATGGCCGAAGAACCGCTGCTTGGCGGACTCGAAAGCCGAGCGCGCGGCGGACTTGGCCGGGGCATTGAGCGTGCCGCTCTCACCGGTGATGTTCGCGGCCTCCAGCGCGGCCGTCAGGTTGCGATGGATGACGGCGAAGGCCCCGGCATAGGCGTCGTAGACCTCGCGCTGCTCGGGGCTGAGCTCATGGACCAGCATGTCGTATTCGACGCCGTCATAGGACAGCGACCGCGCCGTGTAGAGGCCGAGTGCGCGCAGGTCGCGGGCCAGGACCTCCATCGCCGCAACCCCGCCCGCCTCGATCGCCTCGACGAACTCGGCCCTTGTCGCAAATGGAAAATCTTCCCCGCCCCAAAGGCCCAGCCGCTGCGCATAGGCCAGGTTGTGGACGGTGGTCGCCCCGGTTGCCGAGACATAGACCACCCGGGCATTGGGCAGCTTGTGCTGCAGGCGAAGCCCCGCCCTGCCCTGCTGCGAGGCCTCGGTATCCCCGCGCTCACCCTTGCCCCCGACCGCATTGGCCATGGCATGGCTCTCGTCGAAAAGGATCACCCCGTCGAAGTCGGCGCCCAGCCACTCGACGATCTGATCGACGCGGGACTTCTTGGCCCCACGCTCCTCCGAGCGCAGCGTCGCATAGGTCGTGAAGAGGATCCCCTCGGAGAGGGTGATCTCGCGGCCCTGCGCAAAGCGCGACAAGGGCGTGACCTGCAGCCGCTCCTGGCCCAGGGCAGACCAATCGCGTTGCGCATCCTCCAGAAGCTTGTCGCTCTTGGAAATCCAGAGCGCCTTGCGGCGGCCTTGGGCCCAGTTGTCCAAGAGGATCCCGGCCGACTGGCGACCCTTGCCCGCCCCGGTGCCATCGCCGAGGAAGAAGCCCCGGCGGAACCGGACGGCGGCGGGGTCACCCTCGGGCGCGGCCGAGACCATGTCGCCGGTCTCATCCACCGTCCGGGACCCTGCGAGATGCGCGCCATGCGCCTCGCCCGCATAGATCACCGTCTCGAGCTGCGCGTCGGAGAGGAGGCCATCGCGCAGGACCGCCCCGGGCAGGCGTGGGCGGTAGCTGGGCTTCGGCGGCGCAACCGAGGCCATGGCGGCGGATTGCACCAGCTTCGTCGGATGCGGCGCGGCGCCGGGGATCGCGATGGATTGCAGACGGAAGGGCTCGTAGAGCGCGTCCGACAGGCGGGCGGAAGTGGAGGCGGCAGCGTCATCGGCGTCCGCAGGAACGGTCTGGTCCGCTTCACTCGTCACCTCGGCCACCCCCTCGGCGCCCAAGTCGGCCGCGATGCCGACGCCCCCGATCAGGTCGTAGGCGAGCTCTTCGGCCTGAGGTTGGGTGGACGGGAGGGCGCCAGAAGACCGAGCGGCGGTCCGGCGGGGTGCGGTGGAAATCCCGGTAAGGGAGAAGGACGTGCGGATGCCATTGCTCTCCGGACGGGGAACCGGGTGCGAGGTTGTCAGCTTGGCATCAGAGCGGACTTGCTGACGCGCGAACCCGGACGCAGTGCGTGTGGGCTGCGCTGCGTGAGGCAGGGGCAGGCGCGGCGGGACCAGCGCGGTGACGCGTGCCAGAAGCTCGGCCGCGTCATCTGCCATGGGGAGCGTCAGGTCGGCGGTGAGGATGCCGGGCTCGTCAGCCAGCGGCTTGTCGAAGACCGAGAGCCGGGTCTCGAAGCTGGTGCCATGCTTGGCGAAAGCCGCGCCCGAAACCGCGCTGGTGAAGACGAGGGACGCGGTCTCGGTCAGCCGGGCGAAGGTCTCGGCCCAGGCATAGGCATCGGGGGAAAAGCCCGCTCCGGTGATTGCGACGAGCCGCCCGCCCGGCGCAAGGCGCGCCAGCGCCGAGCGGAGGTGCTTCGCGGTCGCCTCGGTGGTCCGGGCCTCGACATGGGCCAGCGCCGAAAACGGCGGGTTCATCAGGATCACGCTCGGGCGGAGCTCAGGGTCGAGGTGGTCATCGATCTGCGCGGCATCGAAGCGGGTGACCGGGGCACCCGGGAAGAGAAGCGCCAGGAGATCGGCGCGGGTCTCGGCCAGCTCGTTCAGCACGACGCCTGCCCCAGCACTCTCCGCCAGGATTGCGAGAAGTCCGGTCCCGGCCGAAGGCTCGAGGACCAGGTCTCCGGGCGCGATCCGGGCGGCAATCAGGGCAGCGATGCCCATAGGCAAGGGCGTCGAAAACTGCTGGAAGCGCTCCATCTCCTCGGACCGTCGGGTATGGCTCGGCAGAAGCGCCGCGAGCTTGGCAAGCATCAGCGCCAGCGCGGCAGGCGAGCCCGCCCGGGCGAGGAGCGCGCGGCCGTATTTCCGAAGGAAGACGACCAGCGCCGCTTCGCCCGCCTCATAGGCCAGCTTCCAATCCCAGGCGCCGGAGGCATCGGAACCGCCGAAGGCGCGCTCCATTTCGGCGCGAAGCATGCCGGTATCGACGGCGCGGCCGGCGGTCAGCGCGGGCTGCAGGGCTTCGGCCACGGTGAGGATGCGGGCTGCGATCGAGGGGGCGGACGGCAAGGCTACGGGCGACGCTGCAAGGGCGGCAGGCGGGAGATAGGTCATTCGGGAACTCCGGGTTCAGGGGAACATCAAGCCCCAGGGAGACCTCTCTCGGCATCCCTCGGGCTCGCCCCTGACCCACACCGCTCTCCCTCTCGGGACGCCCCTCGTGATCCGATCAGCAAGGGAGTCATCGGGTCTCACCTTGCATTTGTTCCGTTTTTGTTCTATATCTGGAGGCCAAGCTAAGAAGGAAGATTCCCCATGGAAGACACCGCCTTTGGCCTCCCCGTCACCCAGAAGCAGATCGCCTATGCGCGCGCTCTGGCCCTGAAGAACCAGACGCTTCTGCCTTGGGAGGCTCAGCAGGACCGCCGTGCCCTCAGCGTCTGGATCGATGCCCAAGCCCGCCTGAAACCCGTCTCGGATCTCGACCGCCTGCCTTCCTCCAAGCAGGTGGCCTTCGCCGAGCGCCTCGCCCGCATCAAGCGCCGCGCCGTCCCGGCAGAGTGCTTCCGTGACAAGGGGCTCATGTCGAAATGGATCGACGGGAACAGGTGAGGGGCCTTTTCCAGGGCTTGGAATTTGCATCCAGGTGTCGTTGCGTTTGAAGGATGGCAGGCCGTCAGGGCACGAAGACAAGAACGTCACCGACAACCTCTTTGTGATTTTCGATTTTTCGGCGTCGTGGATGCTTAAAAATCAGAGTCTTCAAAGAAGGGTTGGCAGAGACTTTGAGAATCTGCTACTTTCGGCGTCATGGACGCTGAAAGATCACAGAATCTGAAGAGACTGCTTGATGC
>CAMFIX010000212.1 GCA_945952425.1 uncultured Pseudorhodobacter sp.
GCGCGACAGTTTCACCCAGGCCTCGCTCAGCTCGGTCCGCACGCTCCGGGCCAGCGAAAGCAACGCCACCCAGCCCTCGCTTCTGGCCGATACCGAGGCGATCCGCCGCTTTACCCCCGGCGCCCTGGGCGGCATCGCAACGCTTTACGGCGAGGTCAGCAGCGAGCGGCGGAATTCGACCTCGGGTGCCGATGCCAATGGCGACGGCATCGCCGATGGGCGCGATATGGGGCGGCTGAGCCTCGGCGCCGACTGGACGCGGCGCTGGGTCGGGGAAAGCGGGCTGGTGCTGGATGCCGGGCTGCAGGCGGGGGCCGACCTTTACACCGTGGCGCAGGACGACATCTATGCGGGCCACGCTGCCCGCACGCTGGCGCGGGGGGGCCTGCGCCTCGGCTGGCCGCTGATGCGCCAGGACGACAAGGGCTCCACGCTGATCGAGCCGATGCTGCAGCTCGTCTCGGTCGCCGCCCATGCCGATGCGGCGATCCCGAACGAGGACAGCACCCTGGTCGAATTCGACGAGGGCAACCTCTACAGCCTGGACCGTTTCCCCGGCGCCGATGCGGTCGAGACGGGGACACGGCTGAACCTTGGGGTGACGGTGACGCGTGCGGCGACGGATGGGCCCTCCTGGGGGGCGACGGTCGGCCGCGTGCTGCGCTTCGACGACCGGGGGCTTTTCGCCGGGCCGACGGGCCTGGGCGGCGCGGCCTCCGACTGGCTGGTGGCGGGCCAGGTGGCGCTGGGTCAGGCCGGCGGCACGACGGTCTCGCTCTGGGGCCGGGCCATGGTGGACGACAGCTTCTCGCTGACCCGCTTCGAAAGCCGTTTTGCCCTGGCCACGGCCCGGACCAGCCTTTCGGGCGGTTATGAGTTCGTGATGGCCGATGCGAGCCAGGGCCGCACCCAGGACGTGCGGGAAATCGTGCTGAGCGGCACGGCCAAGCTCGGCGATTACTGGACGCTCTCGGGCTCGGACCGCTATGACCTGTCGACCCAGACCACCCGCGCCGCCCTGGGCTTCGGCTTTCGCAACGAATGCCTGGCCGTCGATCTTTCCGTCTCGCGCCGCTTCACAAGCTCGTCTATTGTCGCGGCAAGTTCGGATGTCGGCCTGACGGTCGAGCTTCTGGGCCTTGGCGGCGCCAGCACGGGCCAGCCCGCCACGACTTGCCGGAGATGAGAATGCAGCCGAGCCTCCCCCTTCTGTCCGCGCTGGTCCTGGCGCTTGGCCTGCCCGCGGCGGCAGAGATCCAGTTCGGCGCCCCCCCGCCCCCCGCGGCGCCCGCGCCCGAACCGGCCCCGGAGCCAGCCCCCGCGCCCGCCGCCCCGGCCCCGGCGCCCACGGTCGAACCCATCGCGACCATCGGCCCGGTGATGATCGTGAACGGCGCCGCCATCTCGGCCTTCGAGGTCGACCAGCGCATGGCCTTCCTCAAGGCGCTGCAGCAGCAGGGCGATCTGCGCCAGCAGGCGATGGACGGGCTGATCTCGGACCGGCTGCAATCGGTCGCGGCGGGGCAACTGGGGCAAAGCGTCTCGGACCAGGACGTCCAGGCCGGGATGACCGAATTCGCCGCCCGGGCGCAGCTGTCGGTCGATGCCTTCCTGAAAGGCCTGAACGAGGCCGGCGTGGCGCCCGAAACCTTCCGCGATTTCGTGAAATCGGGGCTGTTGTGGCGGGCGGCGACGCGGGCGAAATTCGCCGGGCGCGTGCAGATTTCCGAGGCCGAGATCGACCGCGCCATCGGCATGGGGGCGGCGGCGGGCGAGGGGCGCAGGCTCTTGCTGTCCGAACTCGTGATCCCGCCCGATGCGGCGCGCGATGTGGGCGCGCTGGCCGAAAGGGTGCGGCTGGCGGTCCATACCGAGAAGGACTTCGCCATCATGGCGCGGCAATTCTCCAAGGCGACGACGGCGGCCGGGGGGGGAGAGCTCGGCTGGCTGGACGAGGCCAAGCTGCCGCCCGATGTGGGCGGGGCGCTGAAGGGCCTGCATCCGGGCGAGATGACGCCGGTCCTGCATCTGCAGGGCGGCGCGGTGGCGCTGTATTTCCTGCGCGACGAGGGTGCGGCGGCGGGCGAGCCCGGCCAGGGCAGCTCGGTCGTCGATTACGCGGTCTTCTCGGGCGGCAATACCGGGCAGCTGATGGCGCAGGTGACGGGCTGCGACGACCTTTACGCGCCCGCGCGGCGCGGGGGCACGCTCAGCCGCCAAACCTCGCCCGAGGCGCAGGTGCCCGCCGATCTCCGCGCGGCGCTCGCGAGCCTGGATGGCGGCGAGGCGCGTGCCCTGCCGGATGGCCGGATGCTGATGCTGTGCAGCCGCACCCGCGCCTCGGGCACGCCCGCAGCCCGGGACGCCGTGCGCAGCGACCTCTTGAACCGCAAGGTCGGCCTGTTGGCCGAAGCCTGGCTGGAAGAGCTGCGCTTCAACGCCTTCATCGAGCGGCCGTAAACCCCTCCCCAACCCCAGGCCCCCCATGCTGCCCATCGCCCTGACCTGTGGAGAGCCCGCCGGCATCGGCGCCGAGATCGCCGTCAAGGCCCGGGCCGCCCTGCCCGACCTGCCTTTCTTCTGGATCGGCGATCCCGCCCACCTGGCCCCCGGCACCGCCTTTCACCCCATCGCCTCCCCGGCCGAGGCCGCAAGCGTCGCCCCCGACCGCCTGCCCGTCCTGCCCCATGGCTTCGACGGCCCGGCCTGCCCCGGCACGCCCCGCCCGGAACATGCCCAAGGCGTCATCGACGTCATCGCCCGCGCGGTCGACCTTGTCACCCGGGGCGAGGCGGCGGCGCTTTGCACCCTGCCCATCCACAAGAAGGCGCTGAAGGACGGCGCGGGCTTTGCCTTTCCGGGGCATACCGAATACCTCGCCCATCTCGCGGGCGGGGTGCCGGTGGTGATGATGCTGGCCTCCGAGACGCTGCGGGTCGTGCCCGCCACGATCCATGTGGCCCTGGCGGAGGTGCCCCGGCTGTTGACCGCGGATCTCCTCGAAGAGGTGATCCGGCTGACCCATGCTGGCCTCATCCGCGACTTCGGCATCGCCGCGCCCCGGATCGCCGTGGCCGGGCTGAACCCCCATGCCGGCGAGGGCGGCGCCATGGGCAGCGAAGAGCTGACCCTGATCGCCCCCCTCCTCGCCCGCCTGCGTGCCGAGGGGCTCGACCTCGCCGGGCCGATGTCGGCCGATACGATGTTCCACGCCCGCGCCCGGGCGCGCTATGACGCGGCGGTCTGCATGTACCACGACCAGGCGCTGATCCCGATCAAGACGCTGGCCTTCGACGAGGGCGTGAATGTGACCCTCGGCCTGCCCTTCATCCGGACCTCGCCCGACCATGGCACCGGGTTCGACATCGCGGGCCAGGGCATCGCGCGGGCCGACAGCACGGTGGCGGCCCTGCGGATGGCGGCGCGCATGGCGGCCAGCCGCGGCTAGGGGCCCTGCCCCTCGCGCTGGCGCGCTCACCCCGGGATATTTGGGCCAAGTATGAAAGGGAAAGGCGGGGAGGCTCCGAAGCACCGTCCGGATCGGCCAGTCTCACGCGCGCCTGCGGCTTTCGCTTTCATACTTGGCCCAAATATCTCCCGCCGGAGGCAAGCGCGGCAGCGCTCAGGCGGGCTGGATCAGATCCCAGCGGTTGCCGAACGGGTCGCGCCAGACGGCGACCTTGCCATAGGGCTCGCTCCGCGGGGTCTCTTCGAACAGGCCCCCGGCGGCGGTGATGCGGGCGGCGTCGGTGTCGAAATCGGTGCTTTCCAGGAACAGCCAGACGCGGCCCCCCATCGGCCGCGCCAGGGCGGCCAGCTGATCCGCGCCCTCGGCCCGGGCCAGCACCACGCGCAAGCCTGGCGCCGCCTGCACCGTCACCCAGCGCTTGCGGCCCTGGTCGATGTCTTCGGTCAGGGCAAACCCCAGGCCGCCGCAATAGAAGGCGATGGCCGGATCGTAATCCGGCACCAGGATGGAAAAGGCCGCCAGCTGCATCAGATCTTTTCGCCCGTCCCGCGGCCCTCGGGCAAGGCGATGCGGGCGACCTGTTCGGCGATAGGCTCGACCGACAAGGGATGCAGCTCGGCCCGGTGCAGCTCGGGGTCGCCGATCGGCTGCCACTGGCCGCCCTTGTAGATCTCCAGTGCCGAGAACTTGGCCTTGTAGCCCATCTTCTTCGACCCCGGCACCCAATAGCCCAGGTAGACGTAAGGCAGCCCCGCCTCGCGCGCGATCTCGATATGGTCGAGGATGGCGAAGGTGCCCAGCGAAAAGGCGGTCAGCTCGGGGTCGTAGAAGGAATAGACCATGCTGAGCCCGTCGTCGAAGACATCCGTCAGGCTGACGGCGGCCAGCGGGCGGCCGCGCTCTCCGGCGGCGGCGGGACGGGTGTATTCGATCACGCGGCTCTTGATGGGCGTCTCTTCGATCATCGCGGCGAATTCGAAGACATCCATGTCGGCCATGCCGCCATCGGCATGGCGCGCATCGAGGTAACGGCGGAAGAGGGCGAATTGATCCTCGGTCGCCCAGGGGCTGGTCGCGTTGCGCCGCAGGTGGGAAGCGGCCTTCATCACCTTGCGCTGGGTGCGGTTGGGCTGGAAATCCGCCACCCGGATGCGGGCCGAGAGGCAAGCCGAACATTCCGCGCAAGACGGCCGGTAGAGCACGTTCTGGCTGCGGCGGAAGCCCTGTTTGGACAAAGTGTCGTTCAGGCGCTGCGCATGTTCGCCCTGCAGCGCGGTGAAGAGCTTGCGCTCCATCCGCCCGTCCAGATAGGGACAGGGCTGCGGCGCCGTCACATAGAATTGCGGCGCGATGGGAAGGGTATGGCGCATGTCGTCCCGCTGGCTTTGCGCGCCCAAGGTAGCAAGGCGCGCGGCCCGCGCCAAGCCTGTTTGAAGCGGCTTACCACGCCCGCAGGCGGTTCACCAAGGCGGTGCCGAGGACGATGTCGGACAGGCTGCGGTGTTCGCGGGTGAAGGCGATCAGCAGGACCGAAATCACCTGCGGCGCGACGAAGGCGACAGAGAGCGTATAGAACAGCGTATGCAGAAAGGCCGTGCCGCCGGTCACCGGGCGCGCCTCGGTATCCACGAAGCCCACCCCCATCATCCGCATGCCGAAGGTCGCGGAATGCCGGGCGATGCCGATCCAGCGATACAGGAAGTTGACCACCAGGTAGAGCCCGCCCAGGAAGAACAGCGCGAGAAAGCCGGTGAGGATCGTCAGGAACGTGGTGATGGCGGCGATGACGATCGTGTCGATCACCCAGGCCCAGAACCGCCGCCCGGCAATGCCGGCAAAAAGCTGGTCTTCAGGGGTCATGTAAAGGGGGACGGTCTGCGACATCGGGGGCTTTCCATGGGTTGGGGGCTGCGGGTTCTCTCGCGCGCGCGCCCCGGGTCAAGCCCGGGGCGCCTGGGGTCTTGGAGAGGCCGGCCAGGGGGAGGGCCCGGCCGACCTTGCACCCTCAGCCCTGTTGGGCTTCGGGGGCATCCGGCGCCGGACGGGGCGACTTGGCGCGCTCGTCCATGAAAGCGTCGAACTCGGTCTTGTCCTTGGCTTCGCGCAGGCGCTGCAGGAAGGACTCGAACGCCTCCTGCTCGTCCATCAGGCGGCGCAGCGTCTCTTCGCGATAGGCGTCGAAGGCGGTGTTGCCCGAGGGCCGGAAACCGCGCCCGAACGCGCCGCCAAACGGCCCGAAGCCGTGGGAATGGCGGCCATGGTGGTCATGGTGGGAATGGCGGCAGGACCGTCCGAACATGCGTTTGCTCCAGATCATATAGGCGAGGGTTGCGAGGCCGACAGGCCAGAAGAAGACGAAGCCGAGGATCATGGCGGCGATCCAGGCCGGCTTGCCGCGCTGGTCCAGCCAGCCCTCGACATTGCGCGCCATGGTCAGGATGCCACCGGGACCGCGGCGGGGCTC
>CAMFIX010000213.1 GCA_945952425.1 uncultured Pseudorhodobacter sp.
GCGGCGTAAAGCGCGGGCAGCTTGTACCAGGCAATCGCGGGGTGCATGTGATGGACGACATGGAAATTGTTGTTCAGAAACAACAGGGAAAGCGGGCCGCGATCCTCTACCACCACGGTGCGCGCCCGGTGCGCCTCATGCGCGCGATGTTCCAGGAAGGTGCGGATTTTTAAAAGCGCCACGCCGATATAGACCGCGACCAGATAGGCCCAGACCGGCATGGCCGCGAGGTGAAGCGCGTAAATCACCGGCAGCAGGCCCAGAAGGTTCAGCCCCCAATCCCAGGCCACCGCGCCCTCGCCCCGGGCGATCCGCTTGACGTCGCCCCAGACCCAAAGACCCGTGCCGAGGATCGGGCCGATCACCAACCGCCCCAAGAGAGTGTTGTTGGCCAGGAAGAGTTTTTTCCAGGGTTCTGAAAGGCTTGCCCAGACCGCAGGCTCCATGAAATGCGATTCGGGGTCGTCGTAGGGGTCGGTCAGCGCCGGGTCGAAATGGTGCTGCAGATGGGTGGTGCGAAAGCGGCGATAGGGGATGAAAACGGCGAGCGCGGGAAAGACCAGCGCCTCGTTCAGCGTTGTGTTGCGGAAAGGGTGGCCATGCAGCGCCTCGTGCTGCAGCGAGGAGAATTGCGCGATGGCGATCCCGATCACGACAACCGCCAAAAGCGGCACAGCGCCCCAAAGCCAAAGTCCCAAACCCCAGGCCAGGTAGGTCGCGGCCAGCAAGGCCAAGGTCGGCCATTCGATTTCGTCTTGCATTCACAATGCCTTGTAGGTTGGGCGCGGTGCTCCAGACCTAGCACTTGCGCAAGCCGTGCGGAATTCCGAGAATACGCAAGATTTCGTCACCGTTGTTTTGGAAAGTCACCAGATGCCGGATATAATCGACAAGCGTGACAGGGCAGCGCTGTTTCGGCAGCGGCTGGCCGAGGCGATGGCGGGCCGCAGCCAGGCCGAGCTCGCCCGGGCCACGGGGCTCGACCGCTCCACCATTTCGGCGCTGCTGGCGCCGGGGGTGCGGCTGCCGAATGCGCAAGCCGCGGCGGATTGCGCCGCGGTGCTGGGGGTGTCTTGCGACTGGCTCCTGGGGCTGACCGACCGGCGCGATCCGCCAGACCGGCTGGCGGAAGAGGCGGTGCGCCTGGTGCCCGCCGCCCGCGCGCTCTTCGACGACACGATCCTGACCTGGCACCGCGAGGCGCAAGGCACCAAGATCCGCCACGTGCCGGCCACCCTGCCCGACCTCTTGAAAACGCAGGAGATTCTGGCCTTCGAATATGCCGCGGCGCTGGTCGACCCCACCCCTGCCCTCGCCGCTTTCGAAACCCAGCGCAACGCCCTGGACGCCGCCCTGCCCGATTTCGAAATCGCCCTGCCCCGGCATGAAATCGTCAGCTTCGCCAGCGGCACCGGCTATTGGTCGGGCCTCGCCCCCGCGCTGCGCCGCGCCCAGATCGAGGCGCTGGCCGAGCGGCTGGAAACCCGCTATCCCGCTCTGAGGCTTTATCTTTTCGACGCGCACCGGGTGTTTTCCGCCCCCGTCACCGTCTTCGGCACGCACCGCGCCGTGGTCTATCTCGGCCAGCAATACCTGGTGTTTTCCGACCCCGCCAAAGTTGCCGAAGTCGCGCGCCATTTCGACCATCTCGTGCGCGAGGCCGGCCATTCCGCGCGCGACACGCCCGCGCTGATCCGCGGCCTCGCGGTCTAGTAGGACACCAGCTGTTGCGTATCGTAGCCGTTGAACCCCAGGATATCGCGGGCGGCTTTCATCCGGTCGGCCGAGATTCCGGCACCACGGTTCAAGACGGCGCCGATCCTGCCATCCGGCGCGCCGATCACCAGCGTCCGGTTGTCGGCATCGGCCCACAGCACCCAAAGCGCGCCATGGCCGGTGTCGAAGCGGCCGGGCACGCCCGTGGCCTCGGCCGTGCCGGAGGCGCGCCCCGCGGGCAGGCAGAGGTCGTAGGAAATCGCGCGCGCAACCTGCAACTGCCCGCCACTGCAGGCTTTTCCAAAGCCCGCGACCTGGACCCAATCGCCCGACAGCCGCGCCGGATCGAAGGCCGCGATGGAGTAAACCGGGCGCGAGAGGTCGCGAACATAGGCCACCGGCGCCGGTTTCGGCGCGCAGGCGGCGAGCGCCAGCACCAGGAAAAGACGCTTCATTGCAGGCATTGGGTCATCGTCCTTCCCTGGTCGTCCAACACGGAATTGCAGCCCATCAAGGGCGTGATGGGTGAGCAAGTCCCTGATTGCGCAAGACATTCCCCTTTGCAATCGCTTTTCTTGCGGCAGATTTTCCCCGCGTCCCGGGTCTGGAAGACGCAGATGCGCCCCGATGTCCCCACCGTCGCCCATTGCCCGCCCGACTTCTCGCATTTCACCATCTCGGGCGGGATCAGCGCGGCGGGCGCCTGAGCGGCATCAGGTTTTGCGGCATCAGGCTTTGTAGGGGCCGGGGGCACTGCGGGCCGCAGCTTCGGCCGCGGGGTCGAGGCGTCGGGGGTCTGCACAGGGATCGGTTCGGGGATCGGCTCGGCGACAGGCTGAGCGACCTTGGCGGGCTCGGGCTTGGTCTCTGCCGGGGTCGAGGCGGCCTGCGGCGCGGCGTCCAGCGGCGTCACGGCGATGGTCTCCTCGCTGAGACCCGCTACATCTGGGGGCGCATCGCTCTTGCCCCCCTGCATCTGGCAGGCGGCAAGCAGAAGCAGGAGGGCAAGAAGGCGGCGCATCAATAGGGCATCGGATGGGCGCGGTGGGTAGCCTCGATGCCGCGCAAGACCTCCGCCGACAGCGTGACGAGGTCGAGGTTCACCCGCAGCTGGTCCATCGACGAGGCGCCGACGATCGGGATCACCGGGAAGGGGCGCGCGCGGACGAAGCCGATGGCCATCTGGCATGGGTGCAGCCCATGCGCGGCGGCGAGGTCGAGATAGGCCTGCACGGTCGGCAGGGTGCGCGGCCCCATCCGCCCGCCCAGCTGCGGGTTCAGCACGCGCCGCGTGCCCGGCGGGATCACATCGCCCTGGTATTTGCCCGACAAAAGCCCCGCCCCCAGCGGCGAAAACGCCAAAAGCGGCAGGTTCTCCATCTGCGCGAGCTCGGCCCAATCGGTGTCGAACTGTCGGCACATCAGCGAATATTCGTTCTGCACCGAGGCCACACGCGGCAGGCCGGCCTCGCGGGCGAGCCGCAGCCATTCCATCGTGCCCCAAGTGGTTTCGTTCGATAATGCAAAGGCGCGGATTTTGCCGGAGGCGATCAGGCGGCCAGCTTCTTCAAGCAGATCAATCATTTGCCCCCGGACTTGCACCGGGTCGTTCTTGCGCGGGTCAAAGGCCCAATTGTCGCGAAAGTGATAGTGCGCGCGGGCGGGCCAGTGCAGTTGGTACAGGTCGATATAGTCGGTCTGCAGCCGCCTCAGGCTGCCCTCGACCGCCTCGCGCATCGTGGCTGCGTCGGGGATGCGCCCCTCGCGCACCGCGGGTTGGCGGCCGCCTGCAACCTTGCTGGCCAGCACCACCTTGTCGCGCCCGCCGCGCGAGGCGAACCAGGTGCCGATGATCTCTTCCGTCCGCCCGGCATAATCCGCTTTCGGCGGAACCGGGTACATCTCGGCCGTGTCCCAGAAATTCACCCCCTTCTCCAGCGCGTAATCCATCTGCGCATGGCCCTCGGCCTCGGAGTTCTGCGAGCCCCAGGTCATCGTGCCGAGACAGATCTCCGAGACCTGCATCCCCGTGGTTCCAAGTTCGATCTGCCGCATCGCGCTCTCCTGAATTTTGTCGGCAGGCTAGGGCGTTCCGCGGGCAAAGGGAAGCCTTTGAGGTGGATCAAGGCGGGGCTTGGCAGGGCGTGCGAAAGAGGGGCGCAAACCAAGGAGGTCGGCATGAAACTGGGGTTCGAAGGCAAGGTCGCGCTGGTGACGGGCGCGGGGTCGGGGATCGGCGCGGCCATCGCGCAGGCGCTGGCGGCCGAGGGCGCAAAGGTCGTGGTGCAGGATCTGAACCTGGGCCATGCCGAGGCGGTCGCGGGTGAGATCGCTGCGAAAGGCTTTCAGGTCAAGGCCTTGGCGGGCGATGTTGCGGATGCGGCGACGGTCGAGCAGCTGGTGGCCGAGACCATCGCCTGGGGCGGCAGGCTCGATCTTCTGGTGAACAATGCCGGGATCGGCGGGCCGATGGCGCCGGTCGGCGACTATCCGCTGGACGGCTGGAAGACGGTCATCGACGTCAACCTGAACGGCGTGTTTTACGGCATGCGCTTTGCCATTCCGCAGATGCTGAAGACCGGCGGCGGCGCCATCGTCAACATGTCCTCGATCCTGGGCTCGGTCGGCTTTGCCAATGCCTCGGCCTATGTGGCGGCCAAGCATGCGCTGCAGGGGCTGACGCGGGCGGCGGCGCTGGAATACTCTGCCAAGGGCATTCGGGTGAATGCCGTCGGGCCGGCCTTCATCGAGACGCCGCTGCTCTCTGCCCTGCCCCCCGGCGCCAAGGAGGCGCTGGTCGCCGTCCATCCCATCGGCCGCCTGGGCACGCCGGAAGAGGTGGCGAACCTGACGCTTTTCCTGCTTTCGGACCGCGCGAGCTTTATCTCGGGCAGCTATCACCTGGTCGATGGCGGCTATACGGCCCAGTAACCCATAACCCGCGGGTTATCAAAGCTTGGGCGTCTTGGTCAGCCGGGCCTGGAAATACTTCCAGACATAGAAGAGCAGGATGACAAGGCCAAAGCTGGACATGCCCTTGCCCTCGATCCCGCCGAAATCCTTGGCGCTGTCGAGGAAATCGCCCAAAGTGTCCAGCTTTTCCTTCTGCGTGGTGAAGGCCTTCAGCTCTTTCTCGATGCTTGCGACCTTGGTCGTGGCCCAGCTCGGCTTGCCCGCATCGGCATTGGCCGCCTTGATCGCCTTGATGACCTTGGCGTGGTTCTTGCCCGGGTCCAGCGCCGCGGCCTTGACCGCATCGGCCAAGGAGCCGTCCAGCTTCAGCATCTCGGCCATGGTCTCGTCCAGCCAGGCAAGGCCCGCCCGGGTCTTGGCCTCCAGCTTTTCGGCATGGGACGAGCCCGCAAGTTTCAGAAGCGGCGCGTAGCGGGTCAGGAATTTGCGCACCTTCAGCGCGGCGGTCTTCAGCTTCGGCGCGTCGATCTCGGCGCCATGCGGGGTGACCAAAGGCTTCAACAGCTTGGTCAGCACCTCCATATCCTTCACGGCCTCGCCGATTTCCTTCAGGACGGGTGCGTCGAGCGAAGCCATGGGAACCTCAAAAGCCTGGTGCAATGGGGTCAGCGTAACGCTGCCTTGCGAGTCGCGCAATCATCTGGCCCTTGGCGCGGGCTTGCGCTATCTCGGGGCCATCACTTGCGAAGGGCGCGTCATGGCTCGGATTCTCGTCACCTCTGCCATTCCCTATATCAACGGGATCAAGCATTTGGGCAACCTCGTCGGCAGCCAGCTGCCGGCCGACCTGTTCGCGCGCTACATGCGCGCGCGCGGCCATGAGGTGATGTTCATCTGTGCGACCGACGAACACGGCACCCCGGCCGAGCTGGCGGCGGCCAAGGCGGGCAAGCCTGTGGCCGAATATTGCGCCGAGATGCACGAGGTCCAGGCCGAGATCGCCCGCGGCTTCCGGCTGAGCTTCGACCATTTCGGGCGCAGCTCCTCGCAGCGCAACCACAAGCTGACGCAGGCTTTCGCCGGGCGGCTGGCCGAACAGGGTCTGATCCGGGAAGTCTCGGAAAAGATGATCTTTTCCGTCGATGACAACCGCTTCCTGCCCGACCGCTATATCGAGGGCACCTGCCCGAACTGCGGTTTCGAGTCCGCGCGCGGCGACAAGTGCGACAATTGCACCAAGCAGCTGGACCCGACCGACCTCATCAACCCGCATTCGACGATTTCGGGCTCGGCCAACCCCGCG
>CAMFIX010000214.1 GCA_945952425.1 uncultured Pseudorhodobacter sp.
CTCCAGTCGATGGAATGCTTGACCCGCACGCCGCGCGGCTTGAACCCCGCCGCAAAGCCCGCCAGCGCCAGAAGGCCCAAGGGCAGGTTGATGAAGAAGATCCAGTGCCAGTCGGCATTCTCGGTCAGCCAGCCGCCCGCGAAGGGGCCGATGACGGACGAGGCCGAGAAGACCGCCGCGAAGACGCCCTGGATCTTGCCGCGGTCCTGCGGCGGCACGACATCGCCCACGACCGACAAGGCCAGCACGAAAAGCCCGCCGCCGCCCAGGCCCTGCAGCGCGCGCGCCAGGATCAGCTCGGTCATCGACCCCGCCACGCCGCAGACCAGCGAGCCGACCAGGAACAGGATGACCGAGGCGAAGATCGTGTTCCGCCGCCCGTAAAGGTCGCCGAGCTTGCCATACAAGGGCGCCACGATGGTCGAGGTCAGGATATAGGCGGTGACGACCCAGCTCAGATGCTCGACCCCGCCCAGGTCGGCCACGATCCGCGGCAGGGCGGTCGAGACGATGGACTGATCCAGTGAGGCCAGCAGAAGCAGCAGCCCGACCGAGGCGATGACCAGGCGCAGCGAGGCGGTCTCGTGCCCATGATGCGGCGGGGCGCCGGCGGCGGGCGGGACGGGTTCGGACATGGGACGGCTCCTTCAAGGCCTGGGACGCGGAGGTGTCTTCTATGCCTGCGACAAATACATGTCAAGCGCACACAATTGTTCCTGTCACATACTTGACATGCGCATGACGGAAGGGCAGATGCAGGGCATGACCCAGATGCCCCATCCGCATGACCTGATCCGCGAACAGCTGGAGGCCTCCGGCCATTCGCCCGCCGCCGTCGAGGCGCTTCTGGCGCTGGATGTTTCGTCCTTTCAATTCGTGCGCCAGGTGAAGAAGGGCGACCTGCCGCACAGTCTGATCGAAGAGATCGGCGCGGGGCTGGATGTGGCGCAGTTCCATGCGCTGACGGCGGTGGCGCGCATCCAGAACGGCTTCGGGCGGCCCAAGGGCGAGGCCACCGTGGGGCTTTTGGCCGAAGAGCTGGCGCTGGACCCGTCGCGCGCGAGCCGCATCGCCGCCGACCTGGTGGAGCGCGGGCTTCTGGAGCGCACGGTGTCCCAAGGCGACGGGCGCCGGTCGGTCCTGCAGCCGACGGCAGAGGGGCGGGCGCTGATGGATGCGTTCCTGCGCGCGAAATGGGCGCGCAGCCTGCGCCTGTTTTCCGATTGGAGCGAGGCGGACATCCTTGCCTTCTCCGCCCTGTTCGGGCGCTATGTCACCGGGATCAGGGCGCTTTATCCGGGGGCAAAATGAAGCTTGGGATTCTGGGGGCGACGGGCTGGCTCGGGGGAGCCTTGGGCACGCGGCTGATCGCGGGCGGGCTTTGGGCGCCGGGGGATATGGTCTTGGCCAACCGCTCGGGGCCCAAGGGCTATGGGCCGGGCGTCACCTGGGCCGATCCCGCCGAGGTCGCCCGCGCCGATGTGGTGGTCATCGCCGTGCGGCCGGAGGACTTTCCGACGCCCGGGTTCGCCGACGCCATCGGCGACGGGCTGGTGATCTCTTTCGCCACGGTCTGGACGTTTCAGAAGCTGCGCAAGCTGGCGCCCCGCGCCCGCCTGGTGCGCTGCATGCCGAACTCCGGCGCGCCCGAGGGCCGCAGCTACACGCCTTGGGTCGGGGATGTCGGGCCGAAAGATGCGGCCCTTGTCACCCGGATTCTCTCCGCGATGGGCGAGGTCGTGCGGCTGCAAACCGAAGCGCAGCTGGATTACATGGCCGCGCTTCCGGGCTCGGGCATGGCTTATCCCGCGCTTCTTGCCCAGGCCATGCTGACGCATGCCCGCGCGTTCGGCCTGCCCGAGGATGTGGCGAGGAAGGGCGTCGAGGCCGCCGTCGTCGAGGCCGCCCAGGGTCTGAAAGGCCGGATCGGAGAGCTGGCCGACATCCTGGCGCTGTACCGTGGATACAAGGGCATCACGGCGGCGGGGATCGACGCGGCCGAAGCGGGGATCGCCGACGCCATGAAGGCGGCGCTGGAGGCCGCCTATGCCAAGGCCGTCGACCTCGGCCGGTAGGGTGCGTGTTACACGCACCCTACGGACGGTGGGGCAGGCGGCGCCTTGCACAATTTCTGGGGAAGCGCCCGGAACACAAAGAGAACACCGCTTCCCATGGCCCGGCCTTTCCGTTAGGCTGCGCGCATGTCCGAGTCTGTCGCCCCGCCCCTGTCGCTCTCTGCCCGCGCTTTGCAGGCCCGCGCCCCTGCGGCGCCGGCCGATTACCTTGACGAGCTGAACCCCGCCCAACGCGCCGCGGTCGAGGCGCTGGATGGCCCGGTCCTGATGCTCGCAGGGGCCGGCACCGGCAAGACCAAGGCGCTTGTGGCCCGCATCATCCACCTGGTCCGCCAGGGCCGCGCCTGGCCCAACCAGATCCTCGCCGTGACCTTCACCAACAAGGCCGCGCGCGAGATGAAGAACCGCATCCTCGCCCGGCTGGGAGAGTCGGCCGAGGGCATGGCCTGGATGGGCACGTTCCATTCGCTGAGCGTCAAGATCCTGCGCCGCCATGCCGAGCTGGTGGGGCTGAAAAGCTCTTTCACCATCCTGGACACCGACGACCAGCTGCGGCTTTTGAAACAGCTGATCGCCGCCGCCAATATCGACGAAAAGCGCTGGCCCGCGCGGCTGCTGGCCGGGCTGATCGACCATTGGAAGAACCGCGCCTGGACGCCCGACCGCGTGCCGACCTCCGAAGCCAGCGCCTATAACCACCGCGGCACCGAGCTTTACGAGGCCTATCAGGAACGGCTGAAGACGCTCAACGCCGTGGATTTCGGCGACCTGCTGCTGCATTGCGTGACGATCTTCCAGCGTCACCCCGATGTGCTGGCGGATTGGCAGCGCCGCTTCCGCTATATCCTGGTGGACGAATACCAGGACACCAATGTCGCGCAATACCTGTGGTTGCGGCTTCTGGCGCAGGCGCATCGCAACATCTGCTGCGTGGGCGATGACGACCAGTCGATCTATGGCTGGCGCGGGGCCGAGGTCGGCAACATTCTGCGGTTCGAGTCCGACTTCCCCGGCGCCGTCGTCGTCCGGCTGGAACAGAACTACCGCTCCACCCCGCATATCCTCGCCGCCGCCTCGGGCGTGATCGCGGGCAATGCCAACCGGCTGGGCAAGACGCTCTGGACCGACCGGCCGGGGGGAGAGAAGGTGCGGCTCATCGGCCATTGGGATGGCGAGGAAGAGGCGCGCTGGATCGGCGAAGAGATCGAGGCCTTGCAGAAGGGTCGGCTCGGCCACGACATCAGTCTGGACGACGTGGCGATCCTCGTCCGCGCCAGCCACCAGATGCGCGCTTTCGAAGACCGCTTCCTGACCATCGGCATGCCCTACCGCGTCATCGGCGGGCCGCGGTTCTATGAGCGTCAGGAAATCCGCGACGCCATGGCCTATTTCCGCCTCTCGGTCTCGCCCGACGACGACCTGGCTTTCGAGCGCGTGGTGAACCTGCCCAAGCGCGGTCTGGGCGACAAGGCGATGGCCACGATCAACCAGGCGGCGCGCGGGGCAGGGGTGTCGCTGCTGGACGGCGCCCGCGAATGCCTGGCCCGCGGCGCCATCGGCGGCAAGGGCGGCGCGGCGTTGCGGGTGTTTGTCGAGAGCATGGATCGCTGGCGCTGGTATGTTGAAAACGCGACGAACGAAGGCCTCTTGGCGGAGCTTAGGTTTGAGCGCAAGGAACTCAAGTCAATTGAGTTTCTGCGCGCTGCGGACGACCCGCCAAGTGAGGAAGAGAAAGCCAGGGACGCCAAGGTCTCGATGATTGAGCACAAGTTGCGCAACCTTGAAAGTCACGTGGTGCTGGCCGAGACGATCCTGGAGGAATCCGGCTATACCGACATGTGGAGCCAGGACAAGACGCCCGAGGCGCCGGGGCGGCTGGAGAACCTGAAGGAACTCGTCAAGGCCCTGGAACAGTTCGACAATCTGACGGGTTTCCTGGAACACGTCAGCCTCATCATGGAAAACGAAAGCGAAGAGGCGGTCGAGAAGGTCAGTATCATGACGCTCCACGCCGCCAAGGGGCTGGAGTTTCCCGCCGTCTTCCTGCCCGGCTGGGAGGAGGGGCTGTTCCCCTCGCAGCGCAGCATGGACGAAAGCGGCCAGAAGGGGCTGGAGGAGGAGCGGCGGCTGGCTTACGTCGGCATCACCCGCGCCGAAGAGCTTTGCACCATCACCTTCGCCAGCAACCGGCGCGTCTATGGCCAGTGGCAAAGCCAGCTGCCGAGCCGCTTCATCGACGAGCTGCCGGGCGATCACGTCGATGTCCTCTCGCCGCCGACCTTGCACAACAGTTACGGCACGGGCGGTTACGGCGGGTCGAACAGCTTCGACGCGCGGGCCGCCAAGGCCGATGTCTACAACTCTCCGGGCTGGAAGCGGCTGCAGGACCGCGTCCAGACCCGCGGCATCTCGGCCCCGCGCGAGGCCGCGCATCTGACGATCGACGCCCAGGCAGTGACCGGCTTCGGCCTCGGCGACCGGGTGTTCCATCAGAAATTCGGCTATGGCAACATCCTGGCGATGGAGGGCGACAAGCTCGACGTCGATTTCGAACATTCCGGGGTGAAGAAGATCGTGGCGCGCTTCGTCGTGGCGGCCGACCAGGTCTCGGACGTGCCGTTTTGATCCGGGTTCTGCTGCTGCTTTTGCTGATGGCGCTGCCGGTTGCGGCGCAGGATCTCTCGGCGCTGGCCCGGCTGGACCCGGGGCAGAGCGCGCTGAAGGACGAGGCGGGCGGGGTGGCACTGACGCTGGCGATCAGCCAGCCCGTGCCCTGGCGCGTGCGGGTGCTGGACCAGCCGCCGCGGCTGGTGGTGGATTTCCGCGAGGTCGACTGGACGGGGCTGGACAAGATGCCCCAGGCCGCTGCCGCCGTGGCGGGTCTGCGCGCCGGGGTGTTTCGGCCCGGCTGGTCGCGGCTGGTCCTGGACCTCAAGGGCCCGATGGCGGTGACCTCGGCCGGCATGACGACCGGGGCCGCGACGCGGGTCGCGATCCACCTGGCGCCGACGACTTCGGCGGCTTTCGCCGCCGCCGCGGCCCTGCCGGAGCCTCCCGGTTGGGCCCTGCCGAAGCCCGCGCCGCTGGTGCCGGTGAAGCCGCGGGGCAAGGGGCCGATGGTCGTGGTGCTGGACCCCGGCCATGGCGGCATCGACCCGGGCGCCGAGCGCGACGGGCAAAGCGAGGCCGCGCTGATGCTGACCTTCGCCCGCGAGCTGAAGGCGGTTCTGTTGCGCGACGGCGGGTTTTCGGTGGTGATGACGCGGGACGAGGATGTCTTCGTGCCGCTGGAGACCCGGATCTCCATCGCCCACCAGGCCGGGGCGCAGGTCTTTCTCGCGCTCCATGCCGATGCGATCCCCGAGGGCGAGGCGGTGGGGGCGACGGTCTATACGCTCGCCGACGAGGCCAGCGACAAGGCGTCGGAGACCCTGGCCGAGCGGCACAACCGCGACGATCTTCTAGCGGGGGTGGACCTCAGCCAGCAGGACGACCAGGTCGCCAAGGTCTTGATGGACATGGCCCGCGCCGAGACCGGGCCGCGCACCGACCGGCTGGCCAATGCGCTGGTGGCGGCGATCAAGGGGGCCGGGCTGAAGATGCACCGCCGCCCGCATCAGGAAGCCTCTTTCGCCGTGCTGAAATCGGCCGACATTCCCTCGGTGCTGCTGGAGGTGGGGTTCCTCTCCAGCCAATCCGACCTCGACCGCCTGACCGACCCGGACTGGCGCGCGAAGATGGAGACCGCGATCCTGGACGGCCTGAAAACCTGGGGCCAGGTCGAAGCTGCGGCACCCTGAGGGGGCCCTGCCGACTGCCCCCAAGCGAAGAC
>CAMFIX010000215.1 GCA_945952425.1 uncultured Pseudorhodobacter sp.
GGATAGCCCTCTGCCGCGAAGTCGGCGGAACGCGCAACCAAGCCGCCCCATGCCAACAGTCAGCAGAGCCGCCCCCAAAAACCTCACACAATCGGCAGCCCTCCAAACCCCGACCGCCAACTCCGCTTGTCCGCCCTTTCCCCAAAGTCGGCAGGACCACCTCCCCCGAAAAGCCCCCCAAGACCCGCAGTCAGCCGAACCCGACCCCCGCACCATCCCCCCTTCCCCCCATCTCTTGCGCCCCCTACTCTCCCCCCAAAGGAGACCCAAATGCGCGACTTCCACCTTCCCGGACGCTCCGCCGTCTTTGCCGCCAATGGCATGGCCGCCACTTCGCATCCGCTGGCCGCCGCCACCGCCATCGACATCCTCAAGGCCGGGGGCAATGCGGTCGACGCCGCCATCGGCGCCGCGGTGCTTCTCGGGATCTGCGAGCCGCAGATGACCGGCATCGGCGGCGATTGCTTCGTCCTCTTGAAACCCGCGGGCTCCGAAGAGGTGCTGGCGCTGAACGGCTCCGGCCGCTCCCCCGCCGCCGCCGCCGCGCAAATCCTCCGCGACCAGGGCCACCGGACCGTGCCGATCCGCGGCATCCATGCCGTCACGCTCCCCGGCGCCATCGACACCTTTTGCACCCTCTCCGAAACCCATGGCCGCCTCGGCCTCGCCGCCTCCCTCGCCCCCGCGATCCGCTATGCCGAAGAGGGCGTCCCCGTTGCCCCCCGCGTCGCCTTCGACTGGGCCGACGAGGCCCCTTGCCTGCAAGGCGCCGCCCGCGACCACTTCCTGCCCCTCGGCCGCCCGCCCAAAACCGGCGAGATCTTCCGCGCCCCCGGCCAGGCCGAAGTCCTGCGCCGCATCGCCCGCGACGGCCGAAAAGGCTTTTACGAGGGCGAGGTGGCAGAGGATATGATCGCCTCCTTGCGCGCTCTGGGCGGCCTGCACAGCCACGACGACCTCGCTGCCACCCACGCCACCTGGGGCGCCCCCATCGGCAGCGATTATGCCGGCCATGAACTCCTGGAGCATCCGCCGAACGGCCAGGGCGCCACCGCGCTCCTTTTGCTCAACATTCTCAAGCACTTCGACCTCGCCACCCTGGACCCGTTCGGGCCAGAGCGCGCCCATATCGAGGCCGAGGCCGCCAAGCTGGCCTATGACGCAAGGAACCGATTTATCGCAGAGAAATCGCCGCGGCTGGATCACATGCTCTCGCCCCAGACGGCCGAGCGCCTTGCAGCTCTCATCGACCCCAAGCGCGTGATGAAGGCCGCGGCCCCCCTTTCCGAGGCCGTCCACCGCGACACCGTGCTTCTTACCGTCGTCGACCGCGACCGGATGGCGGTTTCCCTCATCTATTCGATCTTCTGGGGCTTCGGCTCCGGCCTTGCCTCCACCAAATTCGGCATCGGCTTCCAGAACCGCGGCGCGGGCTTTACCCTGGCGGAGGGCCATCCCAACGAACTGGCCGGCGGAAAGCGCCCGATGCACACGATCATCCCCGCCATGCTGCGCCATCAGGGCCGTGTCACCATGCCCTTCGGCGTCATGGGCGGCGCCTATCAGCCCTGCGGCCATGCCCGCCTCGTCACCAACCTTCTGACCTATGGCATGGACCTGCAATCCGCGATGGACGCCCCCCGCTCCTTCGCCGACCAGGGCCTGCAGGTCGAGCGCGGCTATTCCGATGCCACCCGCGCCGCCCTGTCGGCCATGGGCCATGCGGTGACGATTCCGCAAGAGCCCCTCGGCGGCTCCCAAGCCATCCTGATCGACGAAACCGGCGTCCTGATCGGCGCCTCCGACCCGAGGAAAGACGGCTGTGCCCTTGGATATTGACCGCAACGCGCTGACGCAATCCATCCTCGCCCTCACCGAGGGCGAGACCGACACCGTCGCCCTCATGGCCACCCTGGTCTGCGAGATCCACCATCACCACCCGTTCTCGGACTGGACCGGCTTTTACCGCGTCGTGGCGCCCGAGCTTCTGAAGATCGGCCCCTACCAGGGCGGGCATGGCTGCCTTGTCATCCCCTTCTCCCGCGGGGTCTGCGGCGCCTGCGCCCGAAGCGGGCAGATCATGAACGTGCCCGATGTCGAGGCCTTCCCCGACCATATCGCCTGCTCTTCCACCACCAGGTCCGAGCTGGTTCTGCCGGTCCGGAACGGCAAGGGCACGCTTTTGGGCGTGCTCGACCTCGACAGCAACACCGAGGCCGCCTTCACCGCCGAGGACGAGGCCTGGCTGGTTCCCCTTCTGGCGCAGGTCTTCCGCGATGCCGTCTGAGGTGCATTCCGGCGCCTGCCTCTGCGGCGGGGTGCAGTTCACCGCGCTGGGGCCGCTGCGCCCGGTGATCGCCTGCCACTGCACGCAATGCCGCAAGCAATCGGGCCATGTCTGGGCGGCGACCTCGGTGCCCGCGACGCATCTGCACATGCAGAAGATGGAGACGCTGCGCTGGTATTCCGCCACCGACCACGCCCGGCGCGGCTTTTGCAGCGGCTGCGGGGCCTTCCTCTTCTGGCGCGCGACGGGCAGCCCCGACATCTCTATCGCCGCGGGCGCGCTGGAGGGGCCGACGGGTCTGACCATCGCCGAGGACTGGTATCTCGACGATGCGGGCGATTATTACACGACGCCCCGACTTGCCGACGAGGTGCAGGGCGCCTGCCTCTGCGGCGCCAACCGTTTTACCGTGCCCCATGCGATGGGGCCGGTCTGGGCCTGCCATTGCACCCAGTGCCGCAAGACCTCCGGCCATTATTCGGCGAGTTTCGACGCCGAGGCGATCACCTGGCACGCCCGCGCCAGCGCCACCCATACCGGCCCGAACGGCGGGGTGCGCGAATTCTGCCTGACCTGCGGCTCTGGCCTGACCTTCACCAAGGAAGGCGTCACCTCCGTCGAGGCCGGGGTTTGCGAGAATCCCACGGGCGGGCACCTTTATGCCCATGTTTTCGTGGGAGAAAAGGGCGATTATTACCAGATCGCCGATGGCCTGCCTCAGAGCCTGGCTGACGATATCGCGACCGAGGGCACCCAGGCGTAGCCCTCGGGGCAAAGGACGACGCATTCGCGCAACCCGTGGCCGGGTTTGTCGGCGGGCTCGGCCAGCAGCAGCGCGCCGTCGCCGACCCGGGCCGCGACCGCGTCCGGGTCGATGCCGTGCAGGCGGATTTCGGCCCCTGCGCCCCGCGGCCCCGCCTCGGGCAGCAGCGCGTGCAACGGATGGCGCGCAAAGCTGCCGTCGGAATGCAGCTGCAGCACCGCGCCGCCATGGGTGACGATGGCGAAATCCCGGCTGGTGCGAAAGACCTGCAACCCCATGACCTGCCTGAGGAAACCCACCTCGCGCAGCACATCGCGGCACAGAAGGTTCACGGTGATCCCGCTCAGCGCCTGCCCGAATTCCTCCGCTTCGACCTTGTCGTAATCCATCTTGCACTCCCCCCCGCGCCCCCCGATGCTTGGGCAAAGGAGAAGCAAATGTCCATCACACTTCTTGACGGCGGCATGGGGCAGGAACTGGTGCACCGCTCGGGCGACACGCCGACGCCGCTTTGGGCGACCCGGGTGATGATCGACCACCCCGGGCTGGTGAAGGCGATCCACGCCGATTACTTCGCCGCCGGGGCTTCGGTGGCGACCACCAACACCTACAACATCCTGCACGACCGGCTGGAGGGCGTGGGGCTGGACCACTATTACCACGCTTTGCACCTGCGGGCCTTGATGGAGGCGCATGAGGCCCGCGCCGAGGCCGGTCGCGGCCTCATCGCGGGCTCGATGGGGCCCCTGGGCGAGAGCTATCGGCCCGACCTGACCCCGCCCATCGCGATCTCGGCGCCGCTTTACGCCGAAAAGGCCGCGATCCTGGGGCCGCATGTCGACGTGATCCTGTGCGAGACGATGTCGTCTCTGGAGCTGGCACGGGGCGCGCTGATCGGCGCGCAGGCGGCGGGCAAGCCGGTCTGGCTGTCGGTCTCGGTCGATGATCGCGATGGGACAAAGCTGCGTTCGGGAGAGCCGATGGCTGGGCTGGCGGAGGTTCTGGCGGCGGCGCCTTGCGCGGCGGTGCTGGCGAATTGCTCGATGCCCGAGGCGATGGCGGCGGCGATGGGGGTTTTGCGGGGCCTCGGCCTGCCCTTCGGCGCTTATGCCAATGGATTTTCAGAGATTTCCAGCCTGCCGCTCCCCTCGGACGGCGGCGCGCCCGACTATGTCCACCGCCACGACCTGACGCCCGAACGCTATGCCGATTTCGCGCTGGCCTGGGTGGCGCAAGGGGCGACCCTTGTCGGCGGCTGCTGCGAGGTGGGCGCCGCCCATATCGCCCATCTGCGCGACCGATTGCTGGCGGCGGGACACAGCATCGCATGAAGGATTTCGTATACGATCCTCCTCCAGGCGATCCGGTGATCCTGTACCAGGATGCCGCGATCCTGGTGGTGGACAAGCCTGCCGGGCTCTTGTCGGTGCCCGGCAAGCTGGAGGGCCGCGAGGATTGCCTGGAGCGGCGGCTGCGCCTGAAATACCCCGGCAGCCTTCTGGTGCACCGGCTGGATTGCGACACCTCGGGCGTGATGATCTTTGCGCGCAACAAGGCCGCGCAGGGGTTCCTGGGGCAGGAGTTCGAGCAGCGTCGGGCGAAGAAGACTTATGTCGCAAGGGTTTACGGGGCGCTACAGGGCGAGTCCGGCCGCGTCGATGCTCCGCTGGGGGCCGACTGGCCGAACCGGCCGCGGCAGATGATCGACCCGGTCAACGGCCGCCCGGCGGTGACCGACTGGCAGGTGATCGCGCGATCTGACGGCGAAACCCGGGTGCGGCTGTCGCCCCTCACCGGACGCAGCCACCAGTTGCGGGTGCATATGCTCAGCCTCGGCCATCCGATTCTGGGCGATCCGATCTATGCCGAGGGCTGGCCGGAAGCCCCCCGGCTCATGCTTCATGCCGAGAGTTTGGGGCTGCATCACCCGGTCTCGGGCGAATGGGTCACGTTTTCCGCGCAGGTGCCGTTTTAAGGGGCCCAAAGCTCCGGCTGACGATCGTATCCGATATACAAGGGATGCTTGGGCAGGCCCGCGAGCGAGAGCCCAAGGTGGTAAAGCGCGTAACCCTCAGCACGCAAAAGCTTTTCCACCTGAGCCCCCCGCCCGAGATGCGCGCCATGCGTCCCCCAGGCCGCCACGATCCGGTCCGCTCCGGCGGCCATTTGCAGGATCGCCGCGTCGTTTTCGGGGCCCACGGGATCGGCCTGCGCGCGCATGACCGTGGGATCGGTGGCGCGGAAGGCGAAAATATTGCCGACCGCGAAAGAGCCAAAGCCCAGAGCCCGCGCCCGCCTTTCGCAGCGTTCGACCGTCGGGTCGTTTTGCAGCTCGGTCGCGGTGGAGGGGTTCAGCATGACGAACAGAACCCGGGGGCCCTCGGAATCCCAAACCCTTTCAAGGCGATAGCGATAGGCTTCGTCGTCGGAATAGACCGCGATGCTGGCCGCATCGCCCTTCAGATGGCCGCGCTGGATCATGGCGCGAAAACCCGTGAGGGGTGGAAAAGCCCGTGCTTCACCTCGCCGAGCCCGAGGGCTTCGCCCTGGTGGCTGGCCCAGCATATCCCCTCGGCGCCGTTCAGCACATCGCCGGGATTGCCAAGCCGGATGCGCCGGGCACCGTCAACGGTCGCCTGAACCTCGGGGAAATCGGCCAAAGCGGATTGGATCGGCAGAAGCCGCGCCTCCAAAGCCTCGGGCGTCAGGGCCAAAGCGGCCTCCCAGGTCAGGGCGTCTCCGACGTCGAAAGGCCCCGACCAGATGCGCCGCAGCCAGGCGACATGCGCCGCACTGCCCAGCGCCCGGCCCAGGTCGCGCGCGATGGCCCGGACATAGC
>CAMFIX010000216.1 GCA_945952425.1 uncultured Pseudorhodobacter sp.
GACTGGTGGCGCGTGGGCTGGTCGATGCGGTGGTCATCACGGCCACGCGGCGGCACGACCGGCGGATCGAGATGCTGACCCGCTCGACCCTGCCCTTCCTGACGCTGGGGCGGTCCGAGACGCCGGGCAACTACCCCTGGATCGACCTGGATTTCGACGGCGTCGCGCGTCGCTCGGTGGCAGAGCTGGTCGCGGCAGGCCATCGGCGCATCGCGCTTTCGCTGCCCGATTCGGATGCGATGCTGGGCTATCACTACCGCCGCGGCTATGAGGCGGGGCTGGCAGCGGCGGGCTTGGCCCTGGACGAGACGCTGATCTTCCGCAACCCGACCTCGGAGGCCGGGGGCTTCGTGCTGGGCCGTCAGCTCGCGGCGGCGCGGCCCTCGGCGGTCATGCTGTGCTCGGAGGCCACCACGACCGGGCTTTACGCCGGCCTGCAGCGCGAGGGGCTGACGCCGGGCCCGGACCTGTCGATCATCACCTTTCGCGAGAACACCCATCTGCGCTTTCTCTCGCCCGCGCCCTCGACCTTCCGCGTCGATGTCAGCACGGTCGGCCGCATGGTGGGCGAGCGCATCCTGGCGCTTTTGGCGCAAGACCCCGAGACCCGCGCCCAGGCCGCCCGCGCCGCCATCGTCGTGCCGATGGACTATGTTCCGGGCGCTTCGGTGCTTCCGGCGGGGTGAGGCGCATTTTCTGGTTGCATACGTTTGCAAAGTCGGAAAGGATTGCGGACCAGAGATCACGCCATTCCGGGCAGGAGAGATCATGGCAGAGAAGAACGAATCCCCCGCAAAGCCCGCGGGCCGCGTCATGCAGGTCGAGCGCCGCGATTATCCCGAGATCGCGCCCGAGGGCGCCAAGCGCGTGCAGCCGCTGCAAGGCTTCGACGACTGCTATGCCGATATCGTGGATTACATCATCCGCTGCACCCACAAGATCTGGGACGAGCGCGACATCGGCCTGATCTATACCCATTACACGCATAATTGCGTGCTTTATGGCACCACCGGCACGCTTTACACCCGCGAAGAGGTGGTGCGCGACACGATCCAGCGGCTGGTTTCGTTCCCGGAACGCCGCGGCATGGGCACCCATGTGATCTGGAAGGGCGATGACCAACAGGGGTTCTATACCTCGCACCTGGTCACCGGCACCGGGCGGCATTCGCAGAACGGGCATCTTGGGGCGGCGACGGGGCGGATGTTCACCTCGCGCACGGTCGCCGACTGCATGATCTATCAGAACAAGATCTACCGCGAATGGGTGGTGGCCGACACGACCGCGATCCTGCAGCAGCTGGGCATCGACGTGCAGGGTTACGCCGAGCGCATCGCCAAGGCGGCTTTCGACAAGGGCATGGTTTCCTTGGACATTGGCGAAAACCGGCACATGATCGGCCAGTATCCGCCCGAGGCGGAAGCCGATGTCTCCATCGCCGCGACCGAGCTGGAACGCCATACGATCCGCTGGCTGCACGACGTCTTCAACCGCAAGATGCTGGGGCAGATCGCGCAGGTCTATGCGCCGACCGCGCAATACCACGGGCCCCTGATGGCCGAGCTTTACGGCCATGCCGCGATCATCCATCAGACGCTGGGGCTCATCGGCTCGATCCCCGATGCGGCCTTTACCGTGCATCACATCTGCTCGACCCCCTGCGAAGAGGGCGGCGAGAAGGTCGCCGTCCGCTGGATCATGGAGGGGCACCATATCGGCTATGGCATCCTGAACCATCTCGGGAATCCGACCGGCAAGCGCGTGCAGATCATGGGGATCACCCATTTCCACTACAAGAACGGCAAGATCGTCGACGAGTGGCGCGTCTATGACGAGGCCTCGGCCCTGGTGCAGGTCAAGCTCGCCCAGATGGCCGATGTGAAGTCCGCCAGCTTCTGATCTTTTGACAGCGTGCCCAAGCGGCCCCCACCCCCGGGGGCCGCTTGTTTTTTCACCCTTTGGCGAGGGTCGGGCCCCTCCCCGCAGATTCTGTTTGCAAACGTATGCAAGATGTGTTTGGGTTAAGTGGGAACGAAGGGGGCGAACACCCTTCGCGGACATCCAACGAACAGAGGGGTTCACACCATGACGAAGAATTTCCGCGTCCTCGCGGGGGCGGCCAGCCTTCTGGCCCTGTTGTCCGGCGGCGCCATGGCGGCCTGCACGGTGGATGGCAAGGGCTCGGTCCGCATCCTGTCCAACGACTTCGAGGCGCTGCGCGCCATCGAGACCGCGGCCAACGAATGCGCCAGCGACGCGGTGAAGATCACCGCCAATGCGACCGCCCAGCACAAGGACATCCAGGGGCCCGCGCTGACCGCGAACCCGGCCGAATATACCGTGGCCATGGTCGCCAACAACTCGATCGTGCCGCTTTTGAACGACGGGCTGATCCGTCCGCTGGATGACCTGGTGGCGAAATACGGCAGCCAGCTGGCGCCGAACCAGCTGATCAAGATCGACGGCAAGGTCATGGCCATCGCCTTCATGGGCAATGGGCAGCACCTGTTCTATCGCAAGGACATCCTGGAGAAGGCCGGCATCACCGCCGTTCCCGCCTCGTGGGAAGATGTCCTGGCCGATGCCAAGATCATCAAGGACAAGGGCCTCTTGGATTATCCGCTTGCCGCGGCCGACAAGCCCGGCTGGGATCTCGCGGCGGAGTTCGTGAACCTCTACCTCGGCACCGGCGCGAATTTCTTTGCCGATGGCTCGGCCGAGCTCGCCATCGACAACGACCAGGGCCGCAAGGTGCTGGAGACGATGCGGGCGATCACCACCTTCGAGAACCCCGATTACCTGACCTATGACGCCAACGAGCTGAACAAGGTCTGGGATGCCGGCAAGGTGGCCTTCATGAACCAGTGGGGCTCGCTGGCGGGTGCGGCCATCGGCGACAAGGCGAACCCCGATGTCGCCAAGAACACCGGCTTTGCGGCGGCGCCGACCGTTGGCGGCGGGGCGACCCCGGCGGCGGCCCTGTGGTGGGACGGCTTCACCATCGCCAAGAACATCTCGGACGAAGATGCGGCGGCTTCCTTCCAGGTGATGATGCACGGGATCAGCCCGGACATGATGAAGGCCAACCACGATGCGGCCGCCTGGCTGATTACGGGCTATGAGCCCGGTCCCGCCTCGGAAGGGGTGATCGCCAATGCCAAGGGCGGCGCGAAGGCCTATCCGATGGTGCCCTACATGGGGCTCTTGCACACGGCGCTGTCCTCGGAGCTCGCCGATTTCATCGCCGGCAAGGAAGATGCCGACCAGGCGCTGAAAGACGTCAAGGCCGCCTATGATGCCGCGGCCAAAGAAGGCGGCTTCCTGAAGTAAGCTGCCTCCCCCGGCCGCGGGCGCCTCCTCCGCCTGCGGCCGGAACCCTCTTGCGCAAATCTGCATTTGCCCGCTCGGATGGCATTCTGCTTCCGACAGAACGGACATGCCCATGCCGCACCGCACCTTCTTTGCCTTTCTCTTCCCCTCGATCCTCGCGATGGTGCTGTTCATCACCTTGCCGATCCTGTCGGTGGTGGTGCAGTCGCTCTATCATCAGCCGGATGCGATCCTGACCGTGGTGGAAAACTGCGACCCGTTTTCCTGCACCAAATCGACCAAGGTCGATACCGCGGCGATGGCGGCCTTCAAGGCCGAGCATCCGATGGGGCAGTTCGCCGGTCTGGACAATTACACCAACCACAACCACCTGGCCTTGGCCGACCTTGGGCAGATCTGGGCGGAGGGCGGCGGGCTCGGCGCGATGGCCTCCAAGCTGATGAACCTGCCGTTCTATCGGGCCTTGGCCTTTACCCTGACCTATTGCTTCCTGGTGACGCCTTTCGCCATGGCCCTGGGCTTCTGCATCGCCTTGGCCGTCAACACGCTGAACCCGCTGTTGAAAGGCCCTGCGATCTTCGTCTCCATCCTGCCGATGATTATCACGCCCTTGGTCGGCTCGCTGATCGTGGCCTGGATGTTCAACCCGCAAGGCATCATCGGGGCGACCTTGCAAGCGCTGACCGGAGACCCCAAGCTGTCGCTTCGCGCCTCGCCCGTGCTGACCTGGATCGTGCTCTTGGGCTATGGCATCTGGACCAACGGGCCGTTCTCTTTCGTCGTCTTCTATGCCGGGCTGCAATCGGTGCCGCAGGACACGGTCGAAAGCGCGCGCATCGACGGGGCGAGCCGGTGGGAGATCATCCGCTTCGTCACCATCCCGCATCTGGCACCGCTGGCGACCTTTGTCGCGCTGGTGCAGCTGATGGACAACTTCCGCGTCTTTGAACCCGTCGTGGGCTTTTCGGCCGAGGCCAATGCGACCTCGCTGAGCTGGCTGGTCTTCAACGACCTGGTCTCCCAGGACAGCCAGCAATTCGGCTCGGCCGGGGCGACCTCGGTCCTGACCATCGCCGGGGTGCTGGTGCTTTTGGCGCCGGTGCTGGTGCGCACCTGGCGCGACTTCAACCGGAAGGTGGTGTGAGATGGCCAATTCCACCCCCACCCGCCTGCCGCTTTCGCTGCGCGCGCTGACCACGGGGTTCCTTTGCCTCTGGCTGCTTGCCGCCGTCTTCCCCTTCGCCTGGACGGTCTGGGGCAGCTTCAAGGTCGAGGCCGACTTTTTCAGCCGCCAAAGCTGGTGGTTTGCCATCGAGGGCATCCGCACCCAGATGCAGACCGGCGGGGCCTTCACGCTGAACGGCTACGAGGGCGCCTGGATCAAGAACGACTTCCTGCATGCGGCGATCAACACGCTGATCGTGACGCTGTCGGTCACCGCGATCTCGCTGACCTTGGGGACGATGGGCGGCTATGCCTTGGCCCGCAGCGGCCACCGTTACGCCTTTTGGATACTGATTGCCGCGCTGATCTTCCGGGCGATGCCGCATATCACCCTGGTCTCGGGTTACCTGCTGCCCTTCTTCCAGCTGAACATCTGGGGATACCTGCCGACGACGATCATCGTTTTGGTCGCGATCAACCAGCCCTTCACGCTTTGGATGCTGCACTCGTTCTTTTTGTCGATCCCCAAGGATCTGGACGAAAGCGCGCTGGTCGATGGCTGCACGCGGTTCCAGGCCTTTCGCATGGTGATCATCCCGGTCATGTGGCCCGGCGTCATCACCACGGGGCTGTTTTCCTTCCTTCTGGGCTATAACGACTTCGCGGTGACCTCGATGCTGCTGCGCCAGGAAAACCAGACCATGATCCCGAAGATCGGCTCTTTCCTCGGCTCGATCCAGAATGAGGGCAACATCATGTTCGCCGTCGCGGCCGTGGTCTCGGCCACCGTGCCCCTCTTCCTCCTCGTCCTCTTCTTCCAGCGCCAGATCGTCTCGGGTCTGACCGCCGGCGCCGTCAAAGGGTAAGCCATGGCCGATATCCGCCTCATCAACCTGTCCAAGCGCTGGGGTCCGGTGACCGCGGTCGCCGACGTCAACCTCGATATCGCGGATGGCGAGTTCGTCGTCTTCCTGGGGCCTTCGGGCTGCGGCAAGACCACGACGATGCGCATGATCGCGGGGCTGGAGAGCGTGTCGGAGGGCGAAATCCGCATCGGCGGCAAGCTGGTGAACACGCTAGAGCCCAAGGACCGCGATATCTCGATGGTCTTCCAGTCGTATGGGCTTTACCCCAACCTGACGGTCTATGAAAACATCCGCTTCCCCCTGCGCGTGCGCCGCGTGCCGCAGGCGGAACACCACGACCGGGTGATGAAGGCCTCGGCCATGGTGGAGCTTGGCCCCTATCTCGACCGCCGCCCCGCCGCGCTCTCGGGCGGCCAGCGCCAGCGCGTGGCCCTGGCCCGCGCCATCGTGCGCGAGCCCAATGCCTTCCTGATGCACGACCCGCTGTCGAACCTCGACGCGCAACTCCGCGTCTCGACC
>CAMFIX010000217.1 GCA_945952425.1 uncultured Pseudorhodobacter sp.
GGGTTTACGGCGCCGCGACAGCGCGGCGGGTGGCGCAGCCCGGCTGGAAGGCGCCGGTGCCGGTGATCTGCGTGGGCAACCTGAACGCGGGGGGCGTGGGCAAGACGCCGACCGTGGTGGCTCTGGTGGAGCGGCTTCTGGCGCGGGGGCGCAAGGTCGCGGTGATCTCGCGCGGGTATGGCGGATCGCTGGCGGGGCCGGTGCGGGTCGGCGCGCACAAGGCTGCCGAGGTCGGGGACGAGCCCCTGTTGATCGCCGCCTTCTGTCCGGTTTACATCGGCGCCGACCGGGTGGCGACGGCGCGGATGGCGGCGGCGGAGGGGGCCGAGGTCATCGTCATGGACGACGGCTTCCAGAACCCCGCCTTGCAGAAGGACTTTTCGCTGGTCGTGGTGGATGCCGCCAAGGGCTGGGGCAACGGGCGTTGCATCCCGGCGGGGCCCCTGCGCGAGCCCGTCGCCGCCGGGCTGGCCCGCGCCGATGCGGTGCTGGCGATCGGGGCGGGAGAGGTCTTCTCCACGGTGCCGGTCCTGCGCGGGCGCATTGAGGCTTTGGCGATGGGCATGCCGTGGAAGGGCGCCCGGGTCATCGCCTTTGCGGGCATCGGCAATCCGGGCAAGTTCTTTGCCACTCTGCGCGGCGAGGGGGCCGAGGTGATCCGCGAGGTCGCCCTGGACGATCACCAGCCCCTGACCGAGCCCCTGATGCGCCGGCTGGAGCTGGAGGCCCTGGCCCGCGGCGCCCAGCTGGTCACGACCGAGAAAGACGCGGTCCGCCTGCCGCCCGCGTTTCGCATGAAGGTGCTGACGCTGGTGGTGCGGCTGAAGATCGACGATTGGGGGCCTTTGGACGCGGCCTTTGCGCGGCTGGGGGTGTAGGGTGTGTGCTTGCACGCACCGTCACCGGGTGGCTTTGCGCTCTTTCCGGCAGCGGTCGGAGCAATAGCGCACCTCCTCCCAGACCTTCGCCCAGGTCTTGCGCCAGGTGAAGGGGCGGCCGCAGCAGGCGCAGGTCTTCACCGGCAGGTCGGATTTCTTGCGCATCTTCACAGGTCGAAACTCAGTTGTCCCGCAGCATGGCGCGCCCGGCGGGGGCTGCGGTCGTTGACGAAGCGCGGATCGGCGCGGGAGGCGTGACGCGCGATGATCTCGTCGATCTCGACCCGGTCGGCCCGCTTGCGCAGGCCGAAGATCGCGTCCTTGGCGGCCCGGGTGGCGGTCGTCAGATCGACCACCGGCTCGGGGTAGCGGCGGCCGAGAAGGTGGCGCGCGCCCTCCCACCGCCAGGGCTCTTGCAGATGGGCCAGCGGCACATCGGCCAGTTCCGGCAGCCAGCGGCGGGTGAAGACGCCCTGAGGATCGTGGTCGAGCCCCTGTTTCACCGGGTTGTAGATGCGCGGCGTGTTGATGCCGGTCGTGCCGGATTGCATCTGCACCTGGGGCCAGTGGATGCCGGGTTCGTAATCGGTGAAGGCGCGGGCGAGGACCGCCCCGGTCGCGCGCCAGTCGAGCCAGAACGGATAGGAGGCGACCGAGACCAGCATCGCCCGCATGCGAAAGTTCAGCCAGCCGGTGGCGCGCAGGTGGCGGATGCAGGCGTCCAGGAAGGGAAAGCCGGTCTCTCCCTTCGTCCAGGCGGCCAGGCGGGCGGCGTTCTGGCCGCGCTGCAGCCCCTCGGCGGCGCGGTGCAGACAGGTGGTTTCGATATCGGGCTGGTCCTCCAGCTTTTGAATGAAATGGTCGCGCCAGGCGAGCCGCGCGCCAAAGGCGCTGAGCGCCTGGGGCCAGGGGGCGGGGCGGCGCTCGGCCTCGGCGGTGGCCCGGGTCACCTCGCGCACCGACAGCGTGCCCCAGGCGAAATGGGGCGACAGCCGCGAACAGGCGCGCTCGGCCGTCAGGGGCGAGGACATGGCGGCGCGGTAGGGTGCGCCGCGGGTGGCGAGGAAGCTGTCCAGCAAAAGCAGGCCCTGCGCGCGCCCGCCCGTCTGGCGATGCGGGCATGGGTCGGGGGCAAGGCCCAAGCCGCGGGCGGTGGGGATCGGGCCGGGCTCGACCGCGGGGCCGTGCAGGGTCACGGCGGGCAGGGGATCGGCGCGGGTGAAGGCGTCGCGCGCCTTAGCCCAGCTGTCGCGGCTCTTCAGCCGCCGGATGACGCCCTGCTGCGGGAGTTCGTCCCAAGGGATGCCCTCGGCCCGCGCCCAGGCCGCCACGCGGCGGTCGCGGGCATAGGTCCAGAGGCTGCCCGTCTCCTCGTGGCTGACCAGCCGGGTCACCTTGTGGCTGCGGGCCAGGCGCGCCAGAACCTCCACCGCCTCGCCCACGCGGATGACCAGGGGGGCGCCGAGCTCGGCCAGCGCGGCGCGCAGCTCGGAGAGGCTTTCGGCGATGAACTCCCACTGGCGGGCGGAGGCGTCTGGCTGCGCCCACAGCCCGGGTTCGGCGATGTAAAGCGGGATGACCGGGCCTTGCGCGGCAAGCGTCAGGGCCGGGTGGTCATGGGCGCGCAGGTCGCGTTTGAACCAGAGAAGGGCGGTCATGGGGCGGGTGTTCTATTTTTGTTCACCCTTGATGTAGCATGATTTTCGCCGGGGGAAAGGGGGGTGCGTGCAAGCACACCCTCTGGGCCTCGGGGTCACGCCCCCTGCCAGCCGTCCAGCGCCGCCAGCGCCTCTTCCGCGGTTTCGACAAAGCGGAACAGGTCCAGGTCGGCCGCCGAGATCGTGCCGGCATCGGCGAGCGCCTGCCAGTTGATGACCGTCTCCCAGAAGGCCCGACCGAAGAGCAGGAAGGGCACCGGCTTCATCCGGCGGGTCTGGATCAGGGTCAGCGCCTCGAACATCTCGTCCAGGGTGCCGAAGCCGCCGGGGAAGACGCAGATCGCCGCCGCCCGCATCAGGAAATGCATCTTGCGGATGGCGAAATAGTGGAAGTTGAAGGAAAGCTCGGGCGTCACGTAGGGGTTCGGCGCCTGTTCGTGCGGCAGGACGATGTTCAGCCCGATCGCCCGCCCCCCGGCCTCGTCCGCGCCGCGGTTGCCGGCCTCCATCACGCCGGGGCCGCCGCCGGTGCAGACCACGCCATGCGTGCCGCCGCCCGCCAGAGAGCGGCGGGTCATCTCATAGGCGAATTTCCGCGCCTCGTCGTAATAGGGGCTCAGCGCGGCGAGGCCCGCGGTCCGCGCCTCTTCGGCACGCTCGGGCGGCAGGATGCGGGCGCCACCGAAAAGGACCACGGTCGAGGCCACCCCCGCCTCGTCCAGCATGAGCTGCGGTTTCAGCAGCTCCAGCTGCAGGCGGATGGGGCGCAGGTCTTCGCGGGTCAGGAAATCGGGGTCGGCAAAGGCCAGACGGTAGGTCGGCGTCAGGGTCTGCGGGGTGTCGGGAATGCGCTGGGTGGCGGCGACGTCCTGGACCGAGTCGCGAAAGGGATGGGGGCGGGTGTCGGCGCGGGTGTCGGGCATCGGCTTTTCCATTAGGGTTCCCCCATACCTATAGGGCGAGGGCTTGGGGGGAAAGTGATGCATGCGGGTGAATTTTCGGTGACCGGGGTGCAGGTGCGGGCGCTCTTGGCGGCGCAGATGCCGGATCTGGCGGGGCTGCCGCTGCGGGCCCTGCCGCAGGTCGGCACGGACAACCGTCTGTTCCGGTTGGGGAATTTTACCCTGCGCTTTCCCCGCCATGCAGAGGCCGAGGCGCAGATCGCGGTGACGGAAAGGCTGGCGGCGCTGGACCTGCCCTTCCCGGTGCCCTTGGTCCGGCGCGTTGGGGCGCCGTCAAAGGCTTTTCCCCTGTCCTGGGCGGTGACGGATTGGCTGCCGGGCCGGGTGCCGGAGGCCTTGGCGCCCGCGGCGGCGCGGCAGTTGGCGGACTGGGTGGGGATTTTGCGCAGCCGTCCCGCGGGAGAGGTGCAGCGTCCGGGGTTTGCGCCGGACCCGGACAGGATGGCGGCGCAGGTGCCTTTGGTGACCGAGGCCGCGCCGGAGCTGCTGCATCGGCTGATCGCCCGGGTGGCAGAGGCGCGCCCCGGGCGCCGCCTGGTCTGGGAGCATGGCGACCTGCACGTCTTGAACCTTCTGACGCGGCGCGGGCGGCTTTCGGGGCTGCTGGACTGGGGGGCGCTGGGGATGGGGGACGGGACGGGCGACCTGCTCGCGGCTTTCATGGCGATGGAGCGGCCTGCGGCGGAGGTCTATCTGGAGGCCTTGGGCGCCAGCCCGGCCGAGGTCGACTGCGCCTTCGCCCGCGCCCTGCAGAAATGCCTCGCCGGACTGCCCTATTACCGCGCCAGCAACCCGGGCTTTCACGCGGTCCTGCGGGCCACCCTGTCGCGGCTTGCGGCTTTTCCGGCGTTTCGATGATTGCACGGGGGGGCCTGGCCCGGTAAACCCCCGCAAACCCAAGGGAGGACGCCCATGTCGCATGCCGCACTCGAATCCGCCATCGAAGCCGCCTGGGAGGTCCGCGACACGCTGACGTCCTCCACCAAGGGCGAGGTCCGCGACGCCGTCGAGGCGACGCTGGAGGCCTTGGACAAGGGCGGCCTGCGGGTGGCGGAAAAGCGCGGGAACGACTGGCATGTGAACCAATGGGCGAAGAAGGCGGTGCTTTTGTCGTTCCGCCTGACGGATATGTATGAAATCTCGGGCTCGAACGGCGGGTCGAACTGGTGGGACAAGGTGCCGTCCAAGTGGCAGGGCTGGAGCGAGGCCGACTGGAAGGCCGCGGGCTTTCGCGCCGTGCCGGGGTCGATCGTGCGGCGCAGTGCCTATATCGCCAAGGGGGTCGTGCTGATGCCCTCCTTCGTCAACATTGGCGCCTTTGTCGATGAGGGCTCGATGGTGGACGGCTGGGCGACGGTGGGCTCTTGCGCGCAGATCGGCAAGAACGTGCACCTGTCGGGCGGGGTGGGCATCGGCGGCGTGCTGGAGCCGATGCAGGCAGGTCCGACGATCATCGAGGACAATTGCTTCATCGGCGCGCGGTCCGAGGTCGTCGAGGGCTGCATCGTCCGCGAAGGTTCGGTCCTGGGGATGGGGGTCTTCATCGGCAAGTCGACCAAGATCGTCGACCGGGAGACCGGCGAGGTGTTCTACGGCGAGGTTCCTGCGGGCTCGGTCGTCGTGGCGGGCTCGATGCCGTCGAAGGGCGGGGTCAACCTCTATTGCGCGGTGATCGTCAAGCGGGTGGATGCGCAGACGCGCTCCAAGACCTCGATCAACGAGCTTTTGCGCGACTGAAGACGTCGCGCGGGCTGGGCGCTTTGCACGACGAAAGGCGCGCGCGGGGTCGGACCAAGGTCGGGAAAGTCCCGGGGCCTCGGTCGGTGCCGCGCGGGGGCCGAATCGCTTAGGCAGGGTTCATGCAACGATCCAAGGAGATCATGATGAAAGCCCTGACTGCCGCCCTGATGCTGGCGCTGACGCTGCCCGCCCTTCCCGTCGCCGCCGACACGCTGCCCGGCCTGCATGCCCTGACCCAAGGCCAGGCGGTCGAGCGCCGCGCCAAGCGTTGCCCCAAGGGCGGCGAGACCTCGACCGCGCCGGCCTGCACCGGCCATGGCGGCGGCGGCATCTGAACCCTTTCGACCGCAGGGGCCCCGGGCGCGATCCCGGGGCCTTTTGCTTTTCGCTTGGCGCGGGGCGGGCTCTGGCGCTATGGGAGCCTCCAGCCAAGGAGGCCCGAGATGAGCGACGAAAAGCCGGTGAAGCCCAAGCGCCCGCAGCAGGTCTTTACCCTGCTGGTCGAAGTGGGGCGCAAGGCCGATGACGGGTTGCCCGAAAAGGCGACCGGGGCGGGGCTCTTGTGCTATGCCTCGGGGGTGGACGAGGAAGAGGCGGTGCGCGAGACCGTCGCCATCCTGAAACAGGCCGATATG
>CAMFIX010000218.1 GCA_945952425.1 uncultured Pseudorhodobacter sp.
GCGCCCCTGATCGGCAATGCGGCCTGGATCTACGACGGGATCTTCATCGGCGCGCTGGAGACGCGGACCATGCGGCAGGCGGCGGTGCAGGTGACGGTGATTTACGCTCTCGCGCTGGCGGTGCTGGTGCCGATCTTCGGCAACCCGGGGCTTTGGGCCGCGCTGATGGTGATGAACGCCGCCCGCGGCCTGACCCTGCGCCGAGCCTTTCCCCGCGTCCTGGCCCGCGCCGCCTGACCGCCCCCGAATTTTCTGCGAAAATTCGGCGCTAAAGTCGGAAGCGGCGGAACAGCTCCGAGGCGCCCCAGCCCGCGATCATCGCCAGGGCCAGCGAGATGACGCCGTAAGCCAGGGGCTGCTGCATGGCGAGGTTGTAAAGCCAGCGCTCCAGCCCGGCCTTTTGCACGTCGATCACATTCTCCTGCATGTCGATGACCTTGCCGCCGCGGGTCAGGAAGATGCGGACGCGGTAATCGCCCTCGACCAGGTTGGCGGGCAGGGTCACATCGGTGCGAAACAGCGCCTGGCGCAGCAGCAGCACCGAATTCTCGGCCAGCCGGTATTGCCCCGAGGCGGCCCGGATGCGCTGCAGCGCCGCGACATAGGCCTCTTCATCCTCTTTCCCCGAGATCGCCTGGATCGTCGAGGGGATCGAGACGTGATAGGTCGCATCCTCGCCCGGGCTGAGGATATCCTCCAGCGGGCCGGTCGTGGCCACGGCATAGAAAGAGGGCGCCGAGGCGATGTCGACCACGCCGCGGTTCTGCCAGATGCCGGCGACGCGCTCTTTCTTGCGGATGACCAGCGGGGTCGATGGCCCCTCGACCGTCACGATGACCTGCAACAGCGGCCAGTCGGGCGGCGGGGCGTCGCGGATCGCGGCGCCATAGATCAGGATCGCGGTGCCGTTGAAATTCGTGGTGATCGAGACATCCGACTGGCTGACGCCCGAGACGATGTCTTCGGCCCGAACCGGCAGCGCCATCAGCAGAAGGGCGAAGAGCCATTTCATCGCGCGCTCACCGAGTAAAGCTCGGAGGGCGTCAGCACCAGGTCGAAGCCGATCTTGACCGCCACCGCCAGCACCATCAGCGAGAGCAGGATGCGCAGCTGCTCGGCCTTCAGCTTGACGCCGACCTTGGTGCCGATCTGCGCCCCGATCACCCCGCCGACGATCAGGAGCAAAGCCAGCATCATGTCCACCGTGTGATGGGTCACGGCATGGACCAGCGTCGTATAGCCGGTGACGAAGGTGATCTGAAAGAGGCTGGTGCCGACGACGACCTTGGTCGGCATCCCCAGGATATAGATCATCATCGGCACCATGATGAAGCCGCCGCCGACCCCCATGATGGCCGACAGGAACCCCACCAGGAACCCCGCCGCCACCGGCGGGATGATCGAGATGTAAAGCCCCGAGGCGCGGAACTTCACCTTGAAGGGCAGGTCATGCACCAGGGCATGGACCTTGCCGCGTTTGACCTTGGGCGCGCCGACGCGGCGCAAGGCCCGGACGCTCTCGGTCAGCATCATGCCGCCGACAAAGCCGAGGAACAGGACGTAAGACAGCTGCACGAAAAGGTCGGTCTGGCCGAGCTTGCTCATCAGGTCAAAGACCCAGCCGCCGAAGGTCGAACCGGCAAGCCCGCCAATGGTCAGCACCGAGCCCATCTTCATATCGACCGCCCGGCGCTTGAACTGCGCCAGCACGCCCGAGATCGAGGAGGCCACGACCTGGTTCGCCCCGGTCGCCACCGCGACCCCCGAAGGCACGCCGATCAGCATCAAGAGCGGCGTGATGAGAAACCCGCCGCCCACGCCGAACATGCCCGACAGAAACCCCACCAGCCCGCCGATCCCCAAAAGGACGAAGGCATTCACCGAAACTTCGGCAATGGGAAGGAAGAGCTGCATGCGGGGGCCTCTTTTCCCCAGCGATGCGCAGCTTTGCCCCGGCTGTCAAAGAAGAAATCACCCCGAGCGCGCGGAATTGAACTCTTCGCCCGCGCCGGGGCAAATCGGTCACAGGAACTTGGATTCCTTGAGGAAATCACGAATGATCCGCTCGAGTTTTGCGGCCCCTAACGGCGCCATGGCCTTGGTGTGTTCGTGGCTGATCTTCTCGTCCGACATGCCGGCCGCCATGTTGGTGACGGTCGAGATGGCGGCGACCTTCAGGCCGAGGAAGCGGGCGAGGATTACCTCCGGCACGGTGGACATGCCGACCGTGTCGCCGCCCAGGGTCTTGATGGCGCGGATCTCGGCCGGGGTCTCGAAAGAGGGCCCCGAATACCAGGCATAGACGCCCTCGGGCAGGGGGATGCCAAGCCGGGCGGCGGCGGCCTTGAGGCCCGCGCGCAGGCCGGGGTCATGCGCCTCGGTCATCGGCACGAAACGGGCATCGGTCGGCTCGCCGATCAGCGGGTTGAGGCCCGAGAAATTGATGTGGTCATTCAAGAGCATCAGATCGCCCGGCTTGATGTCGGGCCTAAGGCTTCCGGCGGCATTGGTGACGATCAGCGAGCCCGCCCCCAGCGCCTTCAGCACCTCCAACGCCGGGCGCATCGCGGCCGGGTTGCCCTTTTCGTAATAATGCTCGCGCGCGCCGAAGATCGCGACACGCACGCCCTCCAGCGTGCCCACGTGCAGGTTCGGGTTGTGGCCCGAGACCGCGGCATGGGGAAAGCCCGGCAGGTCGGCGTAAGGGATCGCCACGCCCTGGACCGCATGGGCCAGGTGCCCAAGACCGGAGCCCAGGATCAGGCCGAGCTGCACGGGCTCGGCCCCGGCGCGGGCGCGGATGATGTCGATGGCGCTCATGTCTAGCGTTCTTTCACATAGGGCTCGCCACCCGCGCGGGGCGGGATCGCCTTGCCGACGAAACCGGCCAGGATGATGACGGTCAGGATATAGGGCAGGGCCTGGGTGAACTGCACGGGGATGACGAAAACCCCGATGTCGATGTTCTGATAGCGGATCGAGATCGCGTCGAGGAAGCCGAAAAGCAGGCAGGCATAAAGCGCGGGCACCGGCTTCCACTTGGCAAAAATCAATGCGGCCAGCGCGATATAGCCGCGGCCCGCGGTCATTTCTTTCAAAAACCCTGCCGAAAGCCCAAGCGACATGTAGGCCCCCGCCAGCCCGCACAAGACCCCGGTAATCATCACCGCGCCATAGCGCAACCCGGTGACCGAGACGCCCGCGGTATCGACGGCGGCCGGGTTCTCGCCCACCGCGCGCAGGCGCAGGCCAAAGCGTGTGCGATACAAAAGCCACCAGGTCAGCGGCACGCAAAGAAGCGCGACATAGACCAGGATGCCGTGGCCGAGCACCAGCTTGACCAACGGCCCGGCGTCATCCAGTCCGAAGAGGTCGAGCAAGGGCGTCGGCTCCAGCCGGGCGGCGCCCTGCAGGGCCGGGGTCTGGCCGCCGAGGCCGAACCAGCTTGCCCCCAGCACGACCGTAAGCCCCGAGGCGAAGAAGTTGATCGCCACGCCCGAAATCAGCTGGTTGCCGCGGAAGGTGATCGAGGCCAGGCCATGGATGCCGGCGAAGAGCAGGCTCGCCCCCAGGCCGAAGAGAAGGCCGAGCCAGGCCTCTCCGGTCAGGACGGCGCCGCAAGCCGCGGCAAAGGCCGCGACCAGCATCTTGCCCTCCAGCCCGATGTCGAAAATCCCGGCGCGCTCGGAGTAGAGCCCGGCGAGGCAGGCGAAAAGCAGGGGGGTCGACAGGCGGAAGGTGGAATCCAGGATCTGGATCAGGCTGGCGTAATCCATCACTTGGGCCCTCTTGCGAAGAGTTTCTCCAGGGGCCGCTGCACCATATAGGGCAGCGCGCCGGTGAAGAGGATGACGAGCGCCTGCAGCACGGTGATGACCTCGCGCGGGATCGAGGTGCCAAGCGCGAGCTGCGCGCCGCCCTGGTAGAGGAAGCCGAAGAGCACCGAGGCCAGCACGATGCCGAACGGATGGTTCCGCCCCATCAGCGCGACGGCAATGCCGATGAAGCCCGCCCCCTCGACCGAGTTCAGCACCAGCCGATGCGCCTGGCCATGGACCGCGTTCACCGCCATCAGGCCAGAAAGCGCACCCGACAGGACCAAGGCGTAAAGCGTGATCTTGACCGGGTCGATCCCGGCATAGACGGCGGCGCGTTCCTGCTTGCCGAAGGCGCGGATCGCATAGCCGAGCCTTGTGTGCCACAGAAGCGCCCAGACCCCCACGGCCAGCAGGATCGCGATGGGGAACATGATGTTGGCGGGGGTCTTGGTGGAAAACGGCAGGCCTATGGCCGTCAGCATCTCGCCCAGTTTCGGCAGGTTGAGGCTGGCATCGAAGCGCGCGGTGGCCGGGTCCATCGAGCCGGTGGGCCTCAGGATATTGACCAGCAGGTAATTCATCAGCGCATAGGCGATGAAGTTGAACATCATCGTGGTGATGACGATATGGCTGCCGCGTTTGGCCTGCAGCCAGGCCGGGATCAGCGCCCAGGCGCCGCCCAGCACCATGGAAAACACCATGGTCCCAAAGAGCGCAAAGACCCAGTGGCCCCAGGGGATGAAGACCATGGCCAGCGCGACGCCGAGGCCGCCCAGCGTCGCCTGGCCCTCTCCGCCGATGTTGAAGAGGCTGGCCTGGAAGGCGATCGACACGGCAAGGCCGGTGAAGATGAAGTTCGTCGCGTAGTAAAGCGTATGGCCCCAGGCATAGGTGGACCCCAGCGAGCCCGAGATCATGATCGAAATCGCCTGCAGGGGCGATTGGCCGATGGCGGCGATCAGCACGCCCGAGAAGGCGATGACCAGGCAGATCAGCGGCACCAGCACCACATCGGCCCAGCGGGGAAGTTTGGTCATTTGGCGGCCCCATCGGTGATACCGGCCATCAACAGGCCCAGCTCGCGCTCGTCGGTCTGGCCGGGGATGCGCTCTCCCATGATCTGGCCGTCGAACATCACCAGAACCCGGTCGGCGAGCGACAGGATCTCGTCCAGCTCGACCGAGACCAGCAGCACGGCCTTGCCCGCATCGCGGAGCGCCACGATCTGCTTGTGGATGAACTCGATGGCGCCGATGTCGACGCCCCGGGTGGGCTGGCCGATGAGCAGGAGGTCGGGGTTCCGCTCGATTTCCCGCGCCACGACGATCTTTTGCTGGTTGCCGCCGGAGAAAGACTTGGCGGCCAGGGTCGGAATCGGGGGGCGGACGTCGAAGCGGGCCATCTTGGCCTCGGTGTCGGCCTTCAGCGCCGCATTGTCCATCAGAAGCGCATTCTTCTGGTATTCCGGGGCGTTATGATAGCCGAAGGCCACATTCTCCCAGGCGGCGAAATCCATGATGAGGCCCAGAACCTGGCGATCCTCGGGTACATGGGCGATGCCCGCGGCGCGGCGGGACTGGCCGTTCAGACCCTTCAAGGGCAGATCGGCGCCGTTCATCACGATGCGCCCCTGCGCCTCGGCGATGCCGCCCAAGGCCTCCAGCAGTTCGGACTGCCCGTTGCCCGCGACGCCCGCGATGCCGACGATCTCTCCCGCGCGGACCGAGAGGCTGACGCCCTTCAGACGCTCGACCCCATCACTCTTGACCCGCAGGTTTTCGACCCGCAGCACCTCGCGCCCCGGGGTGGCCGGGGCCTTTTCGACCTGCAACAGCACTTTGCGGCCGACCATCAGCTCGGCCAGCTCTTCGGGATTGGTCTCGGCCGTCTTGACCGTGCCGACCATCGTCCCGCGCCGCATGACCGAGACGTTGTCGGTCGTCTCCATGATCTCGCGCAGCTTGTGGGTAATCAGGACAATGGTCTTGCCC
>CAMFIX010000219.1 GCA_945952425.1 uncultured Pseudorhodobacter sp.
CGGTGCCGATCATGTCGCCGACCTTCACTTCGGCGAAACCCGCGGCGGGCAGCAGGGCAAGGGCGCAAACGAGCAGGGTCTTCTTCATCGGGAACTCCATTCCAGCCGGTGATTCGGCATGGGAGCGATCTATCGGCCGGACTTCTTTCGAAACCATATGCCGCAGGGCAGAAATCCGGGCCCGTAAGCATCTGCTGATCCCTCTACACCCGCGATTTCAAGCCACAGGCCGCCCCGGTCGGGGGCGGCCTTCGTGACATGCGGGGCAGGTCAGGCGAAAAGGAAATCCATCGGCGTCAGACCTGCGACGCCGTCCAGGATGACGACCGTGCTGCCAAGATCGACGCGGGTATCGCCCCCGACTTCCGTCCACGAAACCTGCGTGGCCGCGATCCCTTGCAACACGAGGCGATCCACACCTTGGGCGAAGTCCGTCACGTGATCGACCCCGCCCCGGGCGGCGAAGACGAAACGGTCCGCCCCCAGACCGCCGGTCAGGACATCGGCCCCGCGCCCTCCTGCGATCCAGTCGTCGCCATAGCCACCGATCAGCTGGTTTGCCGCATCCGACCCCGTCAGGCTGACGGAAGACAGGCAAAGCCCGGCATCGACGTTTTCGAAGCCCTTCGTCACCCCGGCATCGCCCGCCACCTGGTCGGTGGCCGCCAGGACGACCGCCGTGGCGCTGCGCAAGACCAGCGTATCTACCCCGGCACCGCCATCGGCCACCAGGTCGGCGGCGTCCCAGATCACCCGGTCCGCCCCATCCCCGCCGTAAAGCTTGTCGGCCCCCGCCCCGCCATCCAGCGTGTCGGCGCCCCCCTTGCCGGTCAGCACATCCGCGCCGCCCTGGCCGTAAAGCCGCTCGGCCCCGTTGGTGCCGGTGAGCGTCCCGCTGCCGATGTGCAGCGTGTCCGCTGCCCCGGTGATCGTGACCTGAAGCGCGCCAGCCGTGCCATCGACCGAGGCAATCGCCAGCGTCTCGACCAGGCTTTGGCCCGCGCCGAGCGCCTGCACCTCCAAGGCATCGGCATCCAGCCGGAAGCTCCAGCCCGAGGCATCCACGGCAAAGACCCCATGGGCCGAGGCGAAGACGCCCGAGGTCGCCAGCGCCGATTGCCCGTCGTCCACATCGGTGACGGTGACGAGGCCATTCGCGACGCCGCCCTCCTCGGTCAGCATGCCCCTGGTTCCCGCGAAACTGGCGGCGTCATTGACCCCGGTGACGGTGAAGGCCGCTTGCGCCGGGGTCAGGTGCAGCCCGTCGCTGACCTGGTAATCGACCGTGACGAGTTGGGTTGCCCCCGCCGCCAGGTGGTCGAAGGCGGCATTGCCGGGGTCCAGCGTCAGGCGGCCGCCGTCGAAGCTGACGCCCTGGGGCAGGGTGCCCATGACGGCCGCCAAGCTGGCGCCGGGCTCGGTGGCCAGCGCCAGGGGATCGACCGAAACGGCCGCCCCGCCCTCGGTGGCCGTCGCCGTCACGATGCCCGAAACCACCGGCGCCTGCGGCACCAGCCAGATGTCGCCATCGGTGAACTGCAGATGTTCGACCCCCACGGCGATGGTGCGGGCCCCGCCCACCAGGTCGGTGATCGTCAGCCCGAAGCCCGCGACAGAGGTCACCCGAAACTCGGCCATCGTGCCCGCGAAAGAGACCGTGTCATAACCCGCCCCGCCGTCGATTCCCGTGGCGGGCGTCAGCATCGCGCCATTCGTCGCCGTCCGGTCGATCAGGATCAGGTCGTCGCCCGCGCCGCCATCGACGCGGTTGGTGCCCGCCCCGCCGTCGATCGTGTCGTTCCCATCGCCGCCCGACAGCGAGTCGTTGCCGTCGAGCCCAAGGATCAGCTCGTCCCCCGGTCCGCCCAGGATCGTGTCGGCACCCGCGGTGCCTGTCAGTGTCGCAGTCATGATGTCCTCACAAGATGAAGTCGGTGGCGACCGGGGCCGTCCCGGTCAGCGTGTCGAAGCGCAGGACGACGTCGGCGATGCCGTCTCCGTTGGTGTCGCCCTGCAGCTGCAGAACGCCCGCAATCGTGGCCAGGCGCAGCTCTCCGGCGTGGCGGCCGAAGGCGGCGGCGTCGATGAAGACGAAGGCCTGGTCGCCCGCGGTCGACAGGTCGGCGTCGATGGCCGACAGGTCGATGAGATCGACGCCGGTCTGGAAGTCGGTCACCAGGTCCGGGCCCGCGCGCAGGCTGTCCTTCTGGGCGAAGGCGAAGCTGTCCGATCCCGCGCCGCCGGTCAGCGTATCCGCCCCGGCTCCGCCGGTCAGGAGATCGTTGCCCGCCCCGCCAGACAGCACGTCATTGCCCGCCCCCCCGGTCAGGCCATTGTCTTGCGCACCGCCGATCAGCGTGTCGGCGCCGATCCCGCCCACCGCATCCTCGATGGTGGTCCGGGTCGCGGCCGTCATCCCCGCCGTGATCGCATCGGCGATGTTCGAGGAATTGGCGGTCAGCGTCACGACCGTGCCCCGGCCGAGCTGCGTCACCAGATCCTGGTAGGTCGCCTCGTATCCCCCCGCCACGGCAAAGATCGGGATGATGCCTGCCGCCTGCAGGGCCTGGGCGACTTGGGCGATCATCGGGTAATCCTCGCCGATGCCGCCGCCGTCCAGGATAGCGTCGCCGTTGTTGGCCGTGGTGATCCCGGCCGCCGCGCCATCGCCCGCCACATGGAAGGGCGCATCGGTGAAAAGCACCACGAAGCGCGCCGAATCCGCGCGGAAGCCGGTTTCGGCGGCATGCAGGCTCAGCTGCATCAGCGCTTCGATCTGGCTTTCCGGCCCATCCGCGCCGTTGAGATTGGTGACGCGGTTGTAAGTCGCGGCAAGTGTTGCCGCATCGGGGGACAGGGCCTGCTCCAGCTGGTAAACCCATTCGCCCGCCACCCCGAAAGGCGCAATCGGCTTGTCCACGAAGGAACTCAGCCCGAACGCGGCATTGGCCTGCACCGCCTGGATGGCGGCCACCACCTGCGGCACGAGGCCGCGCACCGTGGCAATGTCATCCGCGAAGCTGCCGGTCAGATCCTGCAGGAACTGCACGTCAAGCGGCGAGACGGTCGAGCCGCCGCCGCCCAGGTGGACATGCTCGTTCTCGATCACGCTGTCGGTCGTGCCCGAAAGGTCGATGTATTCCCCCACCGTCCCATCCGACGCATCCAGCGTGTCATGGCCAAGGAAGTCCTCGATCTCGGCGCTGGCGCCATGGATGCGGTAGCGGTCGTTGCCTGCCCCGCCCGAGAGGGTGTCATGCCCCGAGGTCGCGCGGAGGTCGTCGTCGCCCTCGCCCGCCAAAAGCAGGTCGTTGCCCGCCCCGCCGTCGATGCTGTCATTGCCCGTGCCGCCCTCCAGCACGTTGTCGCCCGCGCCCCCGGTCAGGCTATGCGCCGTGCCGCCCAGGCGGACGATCTCGGCATCGCCCGCGAAGGTGATGCCGTCTTTCATCAAGATGACCGTATCCGTCCCCGAAACATCGACGATGGTCGCGCCCGAGGCGGTCAGAACGTAAGTGTCATCCCCCGCCCCGCCGTCCAGCGTATCGGCCCCGCCATTGCCGGTCAGCGTGTCGTTGCCCTCCATGCCCTGCAAAAGGTCGTTGCCGGTCGCGCCGTTCAGCACGTTGGCCTCGGCATTGCCCGTCCCGGTCAGGCCCCCCTTGGTCAGGCTCAGCACATCGACACCCGCCGTCATCGTCCAGCTGACCGAGGAAAGAACCGTGTCGCGCCCGCCGACATCCGTCACAACGTCGCCGGCATTGTCCACGCGGTAAGTGTCGTCACCGAGCCCCCCCACCAGCGTGTCGGCCCCGAGCCCACCCGAAAGCGTGTCGGAAAGATCCGTTCCGGTGATCAGGTTGTTCAGCGCATTGCCCGTGCCGACATGGGCCGCGTCGACCAGCGTCAGGTTTTCGAGGTTGGCGCCAAGCACCAGGTCGGCCGAGGACACGACCGTGTCGGTCCCTGCATTCGCGCCTTCCACGATCGTGTCCAGACCGTCGGTGAAATAGGTGTCGTTGCCGCGCCCCCCGATCAGCGTATCGGCACCCAGCCCGCCGTCCAGGCTGTCCGCCCCGGTGCTGCCCTGGATCGTGTTGGCGATCTCCGAGCCCGTGCCGCGCAGGCCTGCCTTGGTCAGGACCAGGGTCTCGACCTCGCCCGCAAGGGTGAAGGAGGCCGAGGCATAGACCGTGTCCTGGCCATCGCCCGCCACTTCGATCACGCGGTCAAGGCTGTTGTCCACGTAATAGCTGTCGTTCCCGGCAAGACCGCGCATCGTATCCGCGCCCGCCTTGCCATCCAGAGTGTTGTTCAGCGCGTTGCCCGTCAGGTCATTGGCCAGGGCGTTGCCCGTGCCGCGCAGGGCGGCGCCCTCCAGAACCAGGTTCTCGACATTGGCGCCCAGCGTGGCATCCAGGCTGGCGCGTACCGTGTCGATGCCGCCGCCGGTCGCCTCGATCACCACGTCCCCCGCATCATCGACGACATAGGTGTCGTTGCCGCCGCCGCCCGCCATCGTGTCGGCGCCCCCGCCGCCGTCCAGCAGATTGGCCTTGCCGTTGCCCGTGATCTGGTTGGCCTCGGCATTGCCGGTGCCCCAAAGCGCGTTTCCCGTCAGGACCAGGTTCTCGACATGGGCCGAAAGCGTTGCGTTCAGCGCGCTGATGACCGTGTCGTTGCCCTCGCCCGCTGCCTCAAAGACCACGTCGCCCACCGTGTCGAGCACATAAAGGTCATCGCCCGCGCCGCCGATCAGGCTGTCGGCACCCGCCCCGCCTTCCAGCGTGTCGTTGCCCGCCCCCGTGTCGATCGTGTCGTTGCCGCCAAGGCCAAGCACGCTGTCGTTGCCCGCCCCGATGGCATGATAGGGGCCGCCGTAGCCTGCGCCGATCAGGTCCGCGCCCGCGCTGCCATAGGTGTTCGGGTCGCGTGCCCAGGCGGCGGGAGTGTAGAGCACCTTCACCGCCTCGCCCGAACCCGGGGCGCCGATCACCAAGTCCTGCGTGCCATCGCCGTTCAGGTCTCCGGCCAGGGCGAGCGAGGCGCCGGCCAAGCTGCCCGCCGCCCCCACGACCTTCGCCCCGCCGATGGATTGGGCGATTTCGGAAAGGTTCACCTGGCGGTAAAGCTGGTCGCCCCAGATGACATAGATCGCGCCCGCATCCACACCGCCCTCGGCATCGTGCGGCGTGCCGAGCACGAGGTCCGCCACGCCGTCGCGGTTCAGATCGACGTTGCCCAGCACGCGCAGCCCCGCCAGGTTGCCCCCGGTGATCTTGACCCCTCCGACACCCGCCGCCACGTCCGACAGCTGGACATCGGCGTGACCGGCCTTGCCATAGACGAGGTAGGCCGCCGCAGCCCCGCCGACCAGGATGTCATGGATTCCGTCGCCGTTCGCATCGCCCGCATCCGCCACCGCGGCGCCCGCGCCCGACCCGGCCTCGCCGACGATCCGATACCCCGTGGTCAGCGCCGCCAGGTCGACCGTCGCGCCGCTGGACTGGCCATCGACCACCCAGACCGCGCCCGCACCCCCCATGGCCGTCTTCGAGCCCAGAAGGATCTCGGCCCTCCCGTCTCCGCCCTGGTCGGTCAGGGCCGCCAGGGCTTCGCCGATCCGGTCGCCCGCCGCGGCGCCCCGGATTGCAAAGCCGCCGGTTCCGGCCGCGACGCCGTTCAACAGGACCGGGGTGCCGCTTGCCTTTCCCCAGGTGACATAGGCGGCACCGGCATCGGCGCCCCCCGCATCATTGCCCGGCGCACCGATCAGCACATCGG
>CAMFIX010000220.1 GCA_945952425.1 uncultured Pseudorhodobacter sp.
GTCAGTGTGGCTCGCCACCAATATCTGCAGAGTTTGACATCCGAATCTGCAGCAGAACGATTTCTCGTAGCGGGGCGCTGATCTCTCAGTCTCGGGGTGCGTCGACCACCTTCTGAACACCCTTTAATCCGGCCGCCAAACCCCTCCGCTTAAACACCCATTGAACGGGCGTTAGAGGGCGTATCGGTCACCCCCGAATCTGCATCGCCGCGCGGAACAGAGCATCGACCTGGTCGTTGTCCCAGCCCAGGCGATAGGCGATCAGGTCGATCACCTCGGACATGCGCGGGATGTTCTCCGCGTGCTCGATGGCCGCACGGCTGATGACGTCGCACTCCGGGTCAGCGGCGTAGGCCTGGATTTGCGGCCAGATCGCCACATCCAGAAGGTTCAGGGCGGCGATCACCCGCCACTTCTCGGTCACCGCATTGCGGCGCCATTTGACCAACGCCTCTTGCGCGTGGATGAAGGCCCAAGCGCGGGCTTCGGCGTCCGCGTCATCTACCCAGGTCTCCCCCGTCCAGCGCATGCCCTCGGCGCCGCCAGGCGGGGCCGGGATGAGCCCTGGGTGCGGGGGCGGGGTTTCGGGGATTTCCGGACTGTCTTCTGTCGCGGGCATGTAACCCTGGCAGGACACCGCGAAGTCGCCGTTGGGGGTCATATATTGGATGCTGCTCATCTCAGACCTTCAGCGTGATCATGGGAACGTTGCCGCCGGAGACGTCCGATGCGGACCAGACCCAGGGACTTTGGGTCGCAGAGGCATAGGTTGCGCTGCGGGAAATCGAATTCCTTCCGCTGCCGCTCAAAGACGTGCCGCCAGGAATAGAGGGGGTGACCGAGCGATCCCAGGCCGTGAACGCAATCGAGCCGGAGGTTGAGGCTCTGATCCCGAGCCAGTGGCGACCGGCTTTCAGCGCGACGGACAGCCCGTTCACGACCTTGGCCCCTGGTGTCGTCACGTTCATATCCGCAGAGGTGTAGATCAAGTTGCGCGGCAGTCCGGTCACCGGGTCCGAGTCGTAAATCGTCACCTTGGCGACCGAAGAGGCCGGGCCCGCCGTCGCCACGTTGATGGAAATTTCCGTGACGGTCACATCCGCGGGAACATTCATCGGCCCCTGGACATGGCCGGTGTTATAGATCGTATAGTCCGGGCCGAGGACGAAACCACCTGTGCAGTTGTACAGCAGCTCGCCGCTCACCGGGAGGAGTTGCATGGCGCCGGAGCGGCCAAGCAGCGGAAAGGTGATACCACCTTCCCGAAACCTAAATCGACCATCAGGCCCCAACCAATGGTCGCCGTTCACGGGGCTCGCTGGGTCGGAGCCCAAAGCAATCAGCCCGATTTCCGAGCTGAAGCTCTTCTTTCCGGCGATGGTCTGCGCCCCGGTCGTCGTCACCGCATCGGTCAGACCCGCAGCCCCAACCGTCGTCGGCCTGCCCGTCAGGTCGGACCATGCGCCCGAGAACGCCACGGCCGAGAGATCCCCGAGCCATTTGCCGATCTTGCCGAACGCCCCCACGACGCTGTCCCCTGCCGCCAGAGCGGTGCGCGAGGCGGCAGCTGCGTAGCTGGTCAGCAGCGTGGATCGAACCCGGCCTTCGGTGAAATACTGGTTGGTCGAACCCTCGGCTACGCCGTCGGTCGACCCGGGCGAGGGGCTGATCTCTACATAAGTGCTGCCCGACCAGCGCCAGGTCTTGTTGGTGTCCAGCGTGACATAGATCTTGCCCGTCTCGCCGGTGGTCGGAAAGCCCGAAAGCGTCGCGCCCTCGATGACGTCATCGACGAAAGAGGGCAGCTGAGATGCCGGGACTTTGCCCGTGCCGTCCAACCCGGCATAACCATTCGCTGCACCCTTGGCGCTCGTGTCCTGTTTGCCCGCCAGCATGTCGGCAGTCAGGCGCTTGACGGTCGCGCTGCCGGTCACATCCGGCGAGCCCGTCAGGCTCGAGCTGATGTCGCCCAGGATCGCTGTGGCGCCCGCAACCGCGTTGACCAGGGCGTTGCCCGTTGCGCCAGCATAGGGCGCCGCGACGCCGCCCATCCAGACCAGGTCGACATTGGGCGACATGATGTTGACCGCCGGCATGGGCGTCGGCACCCCGCCGATCAGCGGCGTGGCCACGCCCAGAACCTGGGTGTCTGACCCCAGATCGAGCCGCAGCCGCCCGGTCGGCGCCACGTCGGCCGAGAAGGGGAAGGCCCGCCAGGCGCTGACCTGAATCGGCGCGCGCATGGCATCTTCGCCCGACTGATCATCATCCCCAGCCGCGGCAGCGCCAGGCACCGCCTCCAGCACCGAACCCCCGCGCAAGGTGATCGAGCCCTGCGGCCGCAGGATCGAGATGGAGTTATAGCTGGCCATCAGATGGGCGCGGTCGATCACCAGGTCGATCCCGGGCGCATTGACCTTCAGCGCGCGTTTGCGCTGCGGGTTGCGGCGGTCGTTGTCCCGGAGTGTGACGCGGCCGATCGAGCCGATGTGCTGGCCGGTGATGTTGATGCCGTTCTGTGTGCCCGCCGGTAGGCCCGGCGAGCCAATGTCCTCGACCAGCACATTGTCGAGCGCACGATACCCCGGCGCGATGTTGTCGATGTCCATCTGCATCGCCGCATAGCGCCCGAAGCCCAAGATCGACTGGAACGTGATACCGTCGAGAACGCCGGTATAGGTGCTGTTTTGGCCTGCCGGGTTCGAGCTCGCCCCGATGACGCAGAGCTTGGCGTTGGTCTCTCCATAGCAGCCCTGGAATAGCACATCAGACGCGCCAGCGTTCGGTGTCACCGCCGCCGGATCGGTGTTGGCGACGACGCCGAAACAGTCGTCGGCAGGGAAGGAGACACAGTTCAAGACGCGAATTTTGGAGCCGAAAACGACCTTGAAACTCATCGAGCCGGTGCCGGTGCCAGCCGCGACCGAGTGCCTGCAGCCCGACACCTCGATATCGGTGCCGCGGATCAGCATCCCGTGGCCCGCGCCGCCGCCGTTGTTCTGGGTCCGCAGGATGAGGTTGCGCAACCGCGCCCGCGTCAGGTTGAAACTGAGACAGGTTCCGATCGCGGAGAAGTCCTCGGCCAGCAGATCGAGGATCAGCCCGTCGATCAGGACGTCGCTGACCGGCTGCGTCAGATCGTCCTGGGCGATCAGGGGCTGAGCAATCGAGGTGGCGGCGAAGGCCCGCAGCAGCCGCGTATTGCCCTTCCAGCGGAACCCGTTGACGAGTTTGAGCCCCTCATGCAGGACCAGACGCGCGGCCGTATCGTCGACGATCAGCCCGCCCTCACTGAACAGGCCCGCCAGGTCGGCGTTGATGGAGCTGGTCAGGTCGTAAAAGCCAGCACCCGAGCCACTGCCGAGCATCGAGCGCAGCGGCACGCCCTCCGACCTGCGCGCCTGCATCGAGGCGACGAGGGCGGCCGAGCTCGGCTTGGTCGGGGGCACCGTCCAGGCGCTGTCGATGCCATCTGCGCCACCGCCACCGCCGCCGCCGGTGCCGACGCCAAGGGCGGTGCGCGCCGCCGCGCTGTCCGCCGCCGTCAGGACGGCCAGGCCGACCGGGGAGGCATCGCTGATGTCGGCGGCGGGATGCCGATGGCTGGCGCTGATCAGCGAGGTCTGCAGCGTGACGCCGCCGACCTCGATCGACAGCTCGTACGCGATTTGGATGATCGAGAGATCGGTGGTCATTGCAGATCCAACCAGATGACGGGAAATGCGTCCGACAGTCCGCCCAGACGCAGGCGGATTTGTACAAGCGCGCCTGTCCCGCGCGGCCATTGGTCCGACCAGGGGCAGGTCAGCAGCATCTGCCCGCCGGTCGGATCGGTGATGGAAAAGTCGAGCGACCCAGCCAGCGCCGCGGGCATGACCTCGACCACTTGCGCGACCTTGCCCGTCAGATCGACGGCCACGCCGTCCTTGCGCAGCGTCATGACCGCATGCAGATCGGACCCGCGATTGATCTGGATATTGGCGCCCATTCAGGCCTCCTCAAACGGGGGTTTAAAAGGCGCCGGAGCGCTGGTTGAGCCAGTCCTCGACCGCCTTGATGTCGGCAGCGGAGAGGGCGGCGGCATAGGCGATGAGGCCGTAGATGCGGCCCGCGAGCGGGAAGGCCCCGGTGCCGCGGCAGCCGACATAGAGGGTCTGCGAAGAGTAGTTCCCGGTCCCCTGCGACGTCGCATCCGTCGAGGTCTGTGCCCCGTTGCGCCGCACCTGCAACAGCGGCGCCGAGATCGAGGCGATGGCCGAGAGGAGCGTCACCGCATTGACCCCAAGGCCCGCCGGAGTCGCGCTGACCACCGCCGTGCCGTTGCTCTGAATATTCCAGGTGTCGCCCGTGCCTTGCCCTGCCATCCGCCAGCAGCCCGGGTTGCTGGAGAATGACGTGCTCATCTCGGCGATGTTCATCCCGACCGAGGTGCTGGAGCGCGAGACGGCCGCGAACAGCGTCACGCTGGCGGTGCCCGACAGATCGACCGCCGCGGCACTCAGCATGTCATCGGTGCCATCGAACTGCAGATAGCCGTGACCATCGGCGTCGATCTGCCAGAGCGGCCGCTTTGTCGAGGTGGCCTGCACCAGGTGGTAACCGTTGCCGGACTTGTCGTTGATCCGACCGACCGGATCGCCCGGTTGCGTCACCGGCACCGTGGCGGCCGTGTCCTGCCAGAGGGTCGAGACGTCGGAGGGGTCGTACCAGACCTTCAGGGCGCCCGGGCTGGCAGGGGTGGCCGCGCCGACCGTGCCCCAGCGGCCGATTGCGGTCAGCTGACCCGCGAGGATCACCGACTTCGCGACGGGCGATTGCGCGCGGACGGCCACGGCCGAGGCGCTCGGCGCGGCGGTGCTGATCTCGACATCGACATCGTTCGCGCCGCCCATGACCACCGGAGGCGCGGCAAAGGCGACCGGAAACGTCCAGGTCGTGGAGGCGCTGGAATAGGCCGAGCCATTGGCCGTCGCGCAGCGCCCCAGAAGGAAGGCGTCACGGGTGCAGATCATCCAGCCGTTGGCGAACTTGATGTATCGGCCGTTCTTGTTGACGCCCTCTTCCAGGATCGCGCCGGTGGCGACCCCGGCCGAATCCATCGCGACAGCGCCGTTGATGCCGCCGAGCAGCACGGCGTTCTGCAGCCCGAGCGTGGTCTTCACGGCCGCCGCGTCGGCATCGTCCAGGATCGAGCGCGCGAAGGCGGTCACGGTCATCAGCGCCGAGGCCGATGCGCTGGTGAAATACACCGCCTTGTCGGCCGCGGGGGTCAGGGCGCCGACATTGCCCACATCCGCGACCATCCACATCGACACCCAGGCGGTGCCGGTGCAGGTCAAAAGGACGCTTCGGCCGGGCGTCACAGCAATGGTCGCCGCGCCATCCACCTGTTCGGACCCGGCCGGGTCGATGGTGATCGTGCCGGACCCGGAATTGCGCAGCACGACGTTGAAGCCAGCACCGGCCCCGGCGACGGTCGGAAGCGCCAGCGTCCAGGTGCCGGTCGCGTCGATGACGCTGCCGCGATCGGCCACCACGACGGCATAGGCGGCGGATTTGGCCACCCAGCGGCTCCCCATGGTTCCGAGCGTGCCAAGGGCGGTGGCGATGGTCCCGTCGCTGCCGGTCAGCCCGGCCAAAAAGCCGATCAGCTGGGTCAGGGCGGCTTTGAAGGCGCCCTCTGTGACCGTCGAGGCGGTGAAGGCAGAGGCGTCAGGCAGCGTCGTCATCAGTTGCTCCACATCAGCGCGGAATCGGT
>CAMFIX010000221.1 GCA_945952425.1 uncultured Pseudorhodobacter sp.
GCAAACAGCTTCCCCTGCTCTTTCAGCATCGTGTAGAAGCCGCCGAGCTTGGCATCGGCCTCTTTCACCTTGGGGTCGTCGAAGGTCGCGGTATTGGTGATCCGCGAGCCCGCCAGCGCCCAATCCGGCTGGACCTCGTTCTGGCCGATGTATTCCAGGAAGAGCAGCGCCGCCTCCTGGTTTTTGGAGGTCACCGGCAGACCGAACGCGCCGCCGTCATAATAGCCGATATAGCCCTTGCCGGATTCCGCATCCGCCATCACCCCGTCCGACAGCGGCGGCAGGGCAAAGCCCACCTGGCCCGTCACCTTCGACTTCGAGGGATCGCCCGCGATCCAGGCGGCATTCTCGCCATAGACCAGGCCTTGCGCCGCACGGCCCGCGGCGAAGGTCGTCGCCACCTCGGTCCAGGTCGATTGCGCGCTTTCCGGCGGAGCGATGTCGCGCAGGTGCAGCCACCACTTCAGCGCGGCCTTGGCCTCGGGCGAGTTCATCCGGCCGCCATGTTCGACCGTCGCCGCATAGTTGTTGGCCGCGTCGATCCCCCAGTTATAGACCCCGAAGGTCGGCGCGACGGATTCGAAGAACTCGTACCACGAGGCCGGGTGCCCGGTATGGGCCTGCGCCGTGGTGCCCCAGAGCTCGATGCCCTTTTCCTTGCCATAGGCGGTGAAGAAATCGGCGATCTCGGTATATTCCTCATGGGTCGTCGCGGGCTTCAGATCCTTGCCGGTCTTGGCCTTGAACGCCGCCTGGATGTCGGGATTGTCGAACAGATCCTTGCGGTAGAGGTACAGCTTCAGGAAGGCTTCCATCGGCACGCCGTAAAGGTCGCCGTTTTCCTTGAAGTAGTTGGCGAAGGTCGTGAAATTGGCGTCGTCATAGGTCGGCGCCTTCAGCTCGGGCTTGTCCTTCAGCGCCTGGGTCACATCGACCAGGAACTTGCGCTGCAGGTAGGCATAGATGATGTCCTGCTCGATATAGACCATGTCATAGATGCCGGTCCCGGCCTCCATGTCCTTGATCGCCTTGTCGTACATCTGGTCCCACGAGGTGGTCTCGATCTCGACCTTGATGCCGGTGGCCTTTTCGAATTGCGGGGCCAGGACGTCCTTGATGTAATTCGACGGCGGGGTGCTTTCGGTGACGCCATGCAGCACGACGCCCTTGTATTTCGCCCCCGCATCCGACCAGAAATCGGCGAGCGCGGGCATCGCGGTCGTCATCAGAACGGCCGCAATGGCCGCAACCTTGGACTTGAGATACATCCATTCCTCCTTGCTGGATTGTTCGGGTCTTTGCTGTGCGCAGGGCACAGGTTTCCGGGCCCGGAAATCGCGCCTCCTCTCGCGACTTCGGACAGAATTCGCCTTTTCTCCCAACAGCTTGCCGGAGCGGTCGGGGGTGCGGCGTGTCTCTTACGTTAGGGCGGAGAATCAGGGCCCGCCACGCGCTGACGGCTGCGGACCTAACCTTTTCCGCCTGAAATCCGTTTCTGCGGGGGCGAAATAAGACTGGTCTCGCCCTTGCCTTCCGCCGCCACCCGATGCGCCATGCGGCGATAGTCCGAGGGCGTGCGGCCGGTGATCTTCAGGAACTGCCGGTTGAAGTTGGCGATGGAGTTGAAGCCGACGTCGAAGCAGATGTCGGTCACCGGCGCATGGCTTTGGGTCAGGGCCGTGCAGGCGGCATAGACCCGCGTCATCACCAGATAGCTGGCGAAGGTGTGGCCCGTCTGGCGTTTGAAGGCGCGCGAGAAGGTCTGCGGCGTCAGGCCCGCCTTGGCGGCGACGATCGACAGGTCGATCTCTTCCGACAGGTTCTCGTTCAGGAATCGCATGGCGCGATCGACCTGGCCGGGCAAAGCCGCGGGCTCCAGCGGCGCCTGGCGGGAGAGCTTCCGACGGTCGGCGGGCGTGCGCGCCAGCCGCTCCATCAGGCGCAGGAACAGGAAGAGCCGCTCCGCCCCCCGCGCCGCGCCGATCTCGGTCAGCATCCGCGCCCCGGCCAAGGCGGTCGCGCCCGAGAACTCCACCCCCCAGGCCGCATCGTCGAAAAGCGCGCGAATGGCGCCAAGCTCGGGGCACAGGGCCGCGATCTTCTCGGCCCAGTCGGGGGTGAACTGGATCAGCATGTCGCGCGTGCGGATCACCTCGCCCGGCGCGATGTTCGACACCCAGTTGTGCGGCACGTTGGGCCCGGTCAGCACCAGGTTGCCGGGCTCGAAAGGCCCAAGGTAGTCGCCGACCATCATGGTTCCGGAGGAGGCGCGCACGAGGTGCAGCTCGTATTCCGGGTGGTAATTGAACTTCGCCAGGTGCCAGGGATAGTCATGGCTGAACCAGCGGAAGCTCTCTTCCGGCGGGCAAACGATGACCTCGTAATCGGGCACGAGCCTGAGCTGGCTTTTCATCCTCACCTCCCGCCTTTTATGTTGCTTTAAACAACAAATCACTGGGGGCGGGAGTCGTGTCAACAGGTTTTTCTCGCTGAATCTGACATGCTGCGGGTAAGAGGGTGGGTTGGCAGGGTGCGGCGGCGCTGGAAGCCCCTTGACTTGTTGGGGATTCCCTATTTTGTTTGTTGTTGCAACATATAGGAGATTCCCATGGCACGGCTCGGCATCCATTCCTTCGTCTGGACCGGCGGGACGACCCAGGCGGGGCTGGAGATGGCGATGGAGCGCTCGGCTGAGGCCGGGTTCAAGGCCATCGAGCTGGCCTATCTGCGGCCCGAGAAATTCGACCTCGACGCCTTGGCCAAGCGCGCGCAGGCGCTGGATCTGGCGATCACCGTGACGATGGGGCTGCCGATTTCGGCCGATGTGTCCTCGACCGACCGCGGCGTGGTGGCGGCAGGAGAGGCGCTGCTGGCCTCGGCCGTGGCCGCCGTGCGCGACATCGGCGGGGTGCGGCTGGGGGGGATTCTCTATTCCGCGCATACGAAATACAACGCCTTGCCCTCGGCGGAGGGGCGCAAGAACTCTGCCGCCGCCATCGCGAAACCCGCCGAGGTGGCGCAGAAGGCCGGCGTCGAAATCGTCCTGGAAGTGGTTAACAGGTTCGAGACAAATCTCCTGAATACGACGGCGCAGGGGCTGGAATACCTGGGCATGACGGGCCGCGACGATGTGCGGCTGCACCTGGACACGTTCCACATGAACATCGAAGAGGCCAACCCGGCCGCCGCCCTGCGGCTGGCGGGCGACAAGCTCGGTTACTTCCACATCGGCGAGTCGAACCGCGGCTATCTCGGCGACGGGACGATCAATTTCGACCTGATCTTCGATGCTCTGCTGGATATCGGTTACGCCCGCGACATCACCTTCGAAAGCTTTTCCGGCGCCGTCGTCGATGAAAGCCTCTCGCTCGCCTGCGCGATCTGGCGCGACACCTGGACCGATTCGGTGCCTTTGGCCGCCCATGCGAAAGCCTTCATCGATCTGAAACGCGACGAGGCCGCGCGGCGTCGCGCGACCAATGCGCGGCCTTGACCAAAGCACCGCCAAGGCCAATTCTGCGACGATGATCCACGACCTTCCGCCCCGCCTGCCCGACCAGCCCAGCGAGAGGGCGGCGCTGCGTGCGCTTTACGAACACGGGCGGATGAGCCGGGCAAATCTCGCGCGAATCCTGGGGCTTAACCGATCTTCCTCGGGCCATATCATCGCGGGCCTGATGGACCGCGGCCTGGTGCAAGAGATGCCCGACAGTGCCCCCACCCCCGGCCCCGGACGGCCCGGAATCCTGCTCGACCTCGTGCCCGGGGCGATGCGCTTCCTGGGGCTGGAGATCGGGGTCGAACACATCTCCGTCATCGAACTGGACCTCGCCGCCCGGGTGATCCGCGCCGAGACGCAAGGCTTCGACGGGGCGACCGCGCCCGTCGCGCTGGCCCTGGCGCAGGGGCTGGCGATGGCGGGTCGGCCCGAGCGGCTGGCGGGGATCGGCATCGCCATTCCGGCGCAGATGGATTCCAACGGCGGGCTGCGGCTGGCGGCGCTGCTGGGGTGGCGCGACCTGGATGTCGTGGCCATGGCCCGCACCGTCGGCGCCCTGCCCGACAGCCTCGCCGTCCGGGCCGAGAACGACGCCAATGCCTTCGCGCTCGGCGTCACCTGGGGGCGGCGGCAATCCGTGCCGGGGGTGACGCTTTTGGTTAACATGGAGACGGGGGTCGGCGGGGGAATCCTGATCGACGGGCGGCTTTTTCGCGGCGGCGGCGGCATGGCGGGAGAGATCGGCCACATGCACCTCGGCCCCGGAGGTGCCACGATCGAAGAGCGGCTGGGGCTCGGCCGACTGCTGACCGATTACCGCGTGCCGCGACTGGCCGACTTCCTCGCCGCCGTCACCGACCGCGAGCCGCGCGCCGTGCTGATCGCCGAGGATTGGGCCCAGACCCTGGCCTTCGCGCTGACCCAGACCTGCCGCATCGTCGACGCCGACCGCGTGGTTCTGGGCGGCTCTGTCGCGGCGCTTTATCCCTTGGTCGCTGCCCGCGTGCAGGCCCATCGCATCGCGGCCCTGTCGCATGCCTTCCCCCTGCCGCCCATCGAGCTCGCCCCGGACAGCACCTTCGGCGCGGCCTTCGGGGCCGCCGCGATGATGCACCAGCGCGCGCTGACCGGCGAGGACGCCCCGCTTTGACCTCGCCCCGCGCGACATTGTTGCGCGGTCACACAAATCCGGCTAGTCTTTCTCCGAATCGCCAAGGGTTGCCGGACCCGCGGCCCTCGCCCCCGGGCCTCAACCCCCGGGTGCCCCACTGGAATCCGGCCCATGCTTGCCCCTGACACTCTCGGCCCCACCCTCACCCTCGGCGAAATCCTCGTCGAGATCATGGCGACCGACCCCGGCCACGGCTTCGACCGGCCGCTGAACCTGCGCGGCCCCTTCGCCAGCGGAGCCCCCGCGATCTTCATCGACCAATGCGCCCGCCTGGGCGGCCAGGCGGCCATCGTCGCCTGCGTGGGCGACGACGATTTCGGGCGGTTGAACACCGACAGGCTGGCCAAGGACGGCGCCGATACCTCCGCCATCGCCATCAGCCCCGACCTGCCGACCGGCACCGCCTTTGTTCGCTATCGCCCGGATGGCGGCCGTGATTTCGTCTTCAACATCGCGAAATCGGCCGCCGGGCAGATCGCCATGACCCCGGCCGCGAAAGCCCTGCTGGCCAAAGCGGGCCACCTGCATGTCATGGGCTCGGCCTTCGCCATTCCCCATCTTTGGGCGCTGCTGGAAGAGGCGATCCCGGCGGTCAAGTCCCGCGGCGGCAGCCTCTCGCTGGACCCCAACCTGCGCAAAGAGCTGATGACGCCGCAGACCGCGGCCCGACTGGCGCAGGTCGTGGCGCAATGCGACCTGCTTCTGCCCTCGGGGCCAGAGCTGCAGCTGGCCGCGGGCCTGCCCGATGTCCCCGAGGCCGAGGCCGTCGCCGCCCTGCTGACCCGCGTCCCCGAGATCGTGCTGAAGCGCGGCGACCAGGGCGCCACGCTCTTCACCGCCGAAAGCCGCATCGACCAGCCCGCCTTTGCCGTCACCGAAATCGACCCGACCGGCGCAGGCGACTGTTTCGGCGGCGCCTATCTGACCGCGCGGCGCCTGGGGCTGCCCCCCGCCCCCTGCCTGCAGCTGGCCGCCCCCGCGGGCGCCCGCAATGTCACGGTGCTGGGGCCCATTGCCGGCGCGACAACGCTGCCTGCCTTCGACCCGCTGATCGCATCTAGCACAGGACATCGTACTTGAAAACA
>CAMFIX010000222.1 GCA_945952425.1 uncultured Pseudorhodobacter sp.
GGGCAAGCGAGGGTAGGGCGGGATTGATCCCGCCTTACGCCGCCATCCGGCGCGGCTCGCGCAGAAGCCGCAGGATCTCGGCGTTCTGGCGCTCCAGCGTGTGCAGGTGGTCCTGCAGCTCGGCAATCGTGCGGTTGCCAGTGTTCTGCAGCAGGAAGACCATCAGGAAGGTGGTGATCGTGGTGCCGGTGTTGATGACCAGCTGCCAGGTGTCGGAAAAGTGGAAGACAGGCCCGCTGACGGCCCAGAAGAGCACGATGGCAAAGGCCAGCAGGAAGGCCATGGGGCGGCCCATGGCCACGGAAATCCATTCAGCCATCCGCTCGAAGCGGTTGTGGATATAGGTCATTTCGTTCTCCTTGCGACCGGCCGCCCTGGGGCCCGGCTGCAAGGGGATCACCCTTGGCGGACCTCGGACGGCTCGGTCGATCGACTGTCGGGTGACATGGATGAAACCTTCGGGTGAAACGGGCATTTGCCCGCAGGAACGAGATAGCACCGGGGGCCGCGAAAAGCAACTCCTGCGCCCGGTGATCCAGAAAACGTGAGCGTTCAGCGCCGCTTGCGTGTCAGCTTCTTCTTGATGCCGTCGGCCTTCGCCTTGAAGCCTGCGCCCTTGCGCGGCGCATAGCCCTTGCCGCGCGGGGCCGGGCGGAGGCTGCCACCCTCGACATGCAAAAGCTCCAGCACCAGGCCGCCGGTGGTGGGGGTGGCCTCGGCCAGCCGGACGGTGACGCGCTGACCCAGCCCCAGGACCATGCCGCTGTCGGCGCCGGTCAGGGTCTGGCTGGCCTCGTCATAGCGGAAATACTCCCGCCCGATGGCGCGGATCGGCACCAGCCCATCGGCGCCGGTCTCGTCCAGCTTGACGAAAAGGCCGAACTTCTGCACCCCCGCGATGCGGCCCGCGAATTCGGTGCCCACCCGGTCCGACAGATAGGCGGCGAGGTAGCGGTCGGTCGTGTCGCGCTCGGCCGCCATGGACCGCCGCTCGGTGTCGGAGATCAGCTTGGCGGTCTCGTCCAGGTTCTCGCGGTCCCAGTCCGACAGCCCGTCCTTGCCCCAGCCATGCGCGGCGATCAGGCCGCGGTGGACGATCAGGTCGGAATAGCGCCGGATGGGCGAGGTGAAATGGGCGTAGTTGCGCAGCGCCAGGCCGAAATGGCCGAAGTTCTGCGGGGAATAATAGGCCTGGGTCATCGACCGCAGGGCGGTGATGTTGATGAGCTCGTCGAACTCCGACCCTTCGGCCTGTTCCAGAAGGCGGTTCAGATGGGCGGTCTTCAGCACCTGCCCCTTGGCCAGAACGAAGCCCGAAGCCTGGGCGACCTCGCGCAGGGACTCGATCTTTTCCGGGGAGGGTTCCTCGTGGACGCGGAAGAGCAGGGGGGTCTTCAGCCGGATCAGCTCTTCGGCGGCGGCGACATTCGCCAGCACCATGAATTCCTCGATCAGCTTATGGGCGTCGAAGCGGTCGGCATAGGCGACCGAGGTGACGCGGCCGTCGTCGTCCAGGATGATCTTGCGCTCGGGCAGGTCCAGCTCCAGCGGCTGGCGGGCGGCGCGGGCTTTTTTCAGACTGGCATAGGCGGCGTAAAGCGCGCGAAGGTTGGGCAGCAGGGGCTCGGTCGCGGCATCCGGCGCGCCGTCCACGGCGGCCTGGACCTGGGCATAGCTCAGCGCCGCCTTGGAGCGCATCAGGCCCCGGGTGAAGGCGTGGCGGAGCTTGCGGCCCTCGGCGTCGATGACCATGCGCACGGCCAGACAGGCGCGGTCGACGTTTTCGTGCAAGGAGCAGAGGTCGCCCGAGAGGATGTCGGGCAGCATCGGCACGACGCGGTCGGGGAAGTAGCTGGAATTGCCGCGGCGCCGCGCCTCGCGGTCCAGGGGGCTGCCGGGGGTGACGTAATGGGCGACATCGGCGATGGCGACCCAGAGGATATGGCCGCCGGGGTTATTGGGGTCGGTGTCTGCTTCCGCACAGACCGCGTCGTCGCGGTCGCGCGCATCGGGCGGGTCGATGGTGCAAAGCGGCAGGTCGCGCAGGTCTTCGCGGGAGCCGAGCGGCGCCTCGACCTGGGCGTCGGCATTGGCGATGACCGCATCGGGGAAGTCGTCGGGGATGCCGTGCTGGTGGATGGCGATGAGGGAGACCGCCCGCGCGCCGGAGGGGTCGCCCAGCCGCGCGACGATCCGCGCGGAGGGCAGGCCCAAGCTGCGCTTGCCGACCAGCTCCGCCTCGACCAGCTCGCCGTCCTTCGCCTCGGCCATGCCGTCGCGCGGCACCCGCCATTCCTTGTCGGAGCCCTTGTCGATGGGCTGTATCCGCCCGCCTTCCGCCGATTTGCGGAAGATGCCAAGTACCTTGTGGGCGGTCGTCCCCAAGGCGCGGATCAGCCGCGCCTCATAGCCGTGATCCTCGGCGCCGACCTTCACCAGCCGGGCGAGGATGCGCATGCCGCCGCCAAGCGCGGGATCGCCCTTCTGCGGCACGATCATGATGCGCGGCCCATCGGTCGGCACGCCCGCCTCCAGCGGACGGGCGAAAAGGTCGCCATCGGCATCGGGGGGCAGCACCTCCAGCACCGCCACCGGGGGCATCCCCTCGCGCTTGGCCTTCGGCGTGCGGTCATGACCATCCTCGGCGAAGATCTCTTCGATCATCCGGGCCAGGTCGCCCCGTGCCGCGCCCTTGATGCCGAAGGCGCGGGCGATGTCGCGGCCATTGGCCTGGGTCGGGTTCTCGGCGATCCACTGGCGGATCTGGGCTTTGGAGGGCAGGGGTGTCATCCATCCGGCCTATCATCTTTGCCCCGGGGTTGAAAGCCTTGCGCCCCCCTGCCAATCTGGCGCCAGAGGTGCCCCATGAACACGCCACAGCCGCCGAAATCCGCAGGCCTCCCCAAGGTCGTCCGTGCCAAGGGCAGTTACCTTTGGGATGCGGAGGGCAAGCGGTATATCGACGGATCGGGCGGGCCCGCGGTCTATTGCCTTGGCCATGCCAACGACGAGGTGAACGAGGCCGTCTTCGCCCAGATGCGCAGCCTCGCCCATGGCTATCGCTACAACTTCACCACCGATGCGCTGGAAGAGCTGACCGATATCCTGCGGGATCAGACCGGGATGGCCGAGATGGTCTTCGTGACCGGGGGCTCAGAGGCGGTGGAAAGCTGCCTGAAGATCGCGCTGCAGTATCACTTTGCGCGGGGGGATCGCACGCGCCGCACGTTCATCTCGCGCCAGCGCTCCTGGCATGGGAATACCCTTGGCGCGCTCGGCCTTTCCGGCTTTGCCGAGCGGACCGAGGCCTATGAGGGCGCCTTCATCCCCTCGATCAAGCTGTCGCCGGCCAATGCCTATCGGCCCTTGGGGCCCGACCCCGGCGCGGCCGCCGCGGCCGAGCTGGAGGCCGCGATCCTCGCCCATGGCGCCGAAACCATCGCCGCCTTCGTCTTCGAGCCCGTGGTGGGCGCGGCCGGGGGCTGCGTGCCGGCGCCGGAGGGCTATGCGCAGCGCGTGCGGGATATCTGCACCCGCCACGGCATCCTGATGATCGCCGACGAGGTCATGTGCGGCGCCGGGCGCTGCGGCACCTGGCGGGCCCTGGAGTTCGACGGCGTGATGCCTGACATCATGTCGGTCGCCAAGGGGCTCGCCGCGGGCTATGTGCCCTTGGGCGCGGCGCTCTGCACGGCCGAAGTGTGGGAGGCGATCCTGGCGAAGGATGGCGCTTTCGGCACCGGCCACACCTTCACCGGCCATACGGCGGGCTGTGCGGCGGGTGTGGCCGTGCAGCGCATCATCCAGCGCGAGGGGCTGCTTGCGAAGGTCGCCGCGAATGGCGAGAGGCTGAAGGGCTGGCTCCACCAGGCGCTGGTCGATGTCGAGGCGGTGGGCGACATCCGCGGCCGCGGCCATTTCATCTGCGCCGAGCTGGTGGCCGACCGCGGGACGAAGGCCCCCTTCGACGCCGCCCGCAAGCTGCATCTGAAAATCCGCGCCAAGGCGATGGAGAACGGGCTGATCTGCTATCCGGTCGGCGGCAATGTCGATGGCCAGAACGGCGACATCGTGATTCTCGCCCCGCCCTACAACGCGACCGAGGCCGAGCTGGTCGAGATCGTCGACAAGACCGCCACGTCGATCCGCCAAGTGCTTTCCGCCGAGGGCCTCGGCTGAAATCTGGGCTGAAACCCGCCTCGGCGCCGGTTTTCACCTAAATTTCACGGCGCATTGATGGGGAAAGGGGCGTTTTCCGTGTTAGGCTTGCGCAAACAGGAGGACGCCATGATTCAATTCCTCTCGGGCCTGATGATCGTCGGCATCGCCGTTTTTACCCTGCTGGCCGCGCCTGTGATGGCGGCAGGCACCTCGGACGGCAGCAGCGCCAGCGCCGCCGCCCCCTATGACGAGGCCAAGGCTCTGGTGGACGAGGGCTCTTACGCCGCCGCCTTGCCCAAGCTGACCGGGCTGACGCAGAACGACCCCAAGAATGCCGATGCCTGGAACCTTCTGGGCTTCACCTATCGCAAGCTCGGCCACCTGGACGAAAGCTCCGCCGCCTATCTGAAGGTTCTGGCGATCAACCCCAACCATCTGGGCGCGCTGGAATACCAGGGGGAGCTGTTCATCACCCAAGGCAAGATGAAAGAGGCCAAGGCCAACCTGGTCAAGCTGCAGGGCTTGTGCGGCACCTGCGAGCAGGCGGATGACCTGGAAAAAGCGCTGAAGAAGGCCGGGGCGTAAAGCGCAGCCCCGGGCCGAGGGGCAGGGTCAGATCCCAACCCTCACCATTGCGGCATAGCCCGCCGTGGAGCCCTGCATATCCAGCGTCTGCAGGGCGATCTGTTCCGCCGTGTTGTCGCCGAAGACATTGTCGCCCTTCAGCGTCGTGCGGTCGAGGTTCCCCAGGCTGGCCGGATAGCGCGCATCGGTATAGGCGATGCGGCAGGCGGCTTCGGGCAGCGCCATCTGCGAGGTCAGAAGGGCCTTCCCCGCCACGGCATCCTCGGCCGAGCCGAAGACCTCGAAATGGATATGCGGCCAGCGCCCGTCATAGCAGCCCGGCACGATGGTCGTGACCCGCGCCACGCCCTTGGCATCGGTCAGCACCACGCCGCGCAGGAAGTTCTGGTCGGGCAGGTCATAAAGCGAGTATTTCCCATCCGCATCGGCATGCCACAGATAGATCGCATGGCCCGCCAGCGGCCGGCAGGCGGTGACCCCGTAAAGCGCGATCTCCAGCACCAGGGGAATGCCCTCCGCCGTGCCCGACAGCCCCCCGAACGAGGGCCGCAGGTCGTCGCGGATCACGCCCTCTTGCGTCAGGGCGTCGACGACCTGGCCTTCGCGCGTGTTGCTGCCATCGGCGGGATAGGGGCCGTTCGTCTCGGCAGGGTCTTTCAGGCAGGTCGTCCCATCGGCGCCGGTGCCGAAAAGATTGGGCTCGGCCTGAGAGGGCGGCGCGCTTTGCGCAATCGCCAACCCCGCCACGCCCAGCCCCAAGAGCGACAGAACCACCCCGCGCCGCCCCATCAACCGCGGCAGATCCTGTGCCAATCCTTCGTCTTCGTCACGCATTTGCGCCTCATTTTTAGCAGCTTCCGGCGTGAAACGCGGCCAAGGCGCGGTTCCGTCGCGGATGTCAACCAATTCTCCACCTCTGCCCGGCCAACTGCACCCCAGGTCCAGAAGGAGCTCATGGTATGACGAATCTCGCCCCGCTTGCCCAAAGCCTTGGCCAGGCG
>CAMFIX010000223.1 GCA_945952425.1 uncultured Pseudorhodobacter sp.
GAGGCATTCGCATTAGCAGCTTAACCTGTGCAGATTCAGCTGGGTCATTACAAAACCGCCCAATCTTGAAGCGCCTCCACCATCGCTCTGCTCGCACGTCTTTCCACGGCGTCAGGAAAGAGGCGTTCGACAAGCGGCTGGAGAGTCGAAAGGATTGACGACTTTTGAAGGCTCGTTTCCCTTGGAAATAGGTTCTTGAAGAGGTTTTCTACGGCATCAAATACGGCCCGGATAGCCTCTCGATTGTTCCCAGCCGGTAGAAGTTCCTTGTCAGCACGAACGAGATGTTCACGCGCCGCCTGAAAGCCAGCTCCGCTAAGCCCTGCGACGGCAGACTCGTAGCTTGCTGTATAAGCTGAGTCGATTGCTGGATGGACCCCCCGCGTTCTCGTCGATGCGATAGGCCGCCGACTCTTCGTTGAAAATACGGTTGACTTGGTCGATATATCTCTTTGGGTCCACTCTTTTCGCTCCCCGCAGAAACTCTGCCACCAGCGTAATCGAGTCCAGCAGGTTCCCCAGTTCTCCGGTTTCCAGCGCATCCCAATCTAAGTAGCTTGAGTCGAAGCCATGTTGCTCAAACTTCGTCCCGAGTTCGGCGTCCATATACTCGGCAAGACGCCCCGTTCCGTCGGGGACTTGCCTCTTGAACAAAGACACCAGCCGTGCCCGGAGTTTCTTACTATCGGACGCCAACTGCTCAGGCCTCAACTAGATTTGCGAGAACCTTTTACCCTGTGAAACTTCGTCAGCCATCCATGATCCCAAGCAAACACTACGCTGGTAGACTAACGTGGTCGGAGGCCTAAAGCAAACTTGGTCAGAATGGTGGGTCAGGATGTGGTCAGCGGGACAGGAACAATGCCGTTTATAGCATTGATTTCACAGTGTTTTCAGACACTTCAGGAAAACTGGTGGAGCAGAGGGGGATCGAACCCCTGACCTTATCATTGCGAACGATACGCTCTCCCAACTGAGCTACTGCCCCATCCGCATGGCCGGGCTTGTCGCGGATAAGGCGGGCAATGTCAAGGGGTCAGCTTGTCGAGCCGCGCAGGATCAGGGTGGGGGCGATGGAGATGGTCTGCGGGGGGCTGGGCATCTCGCGCAGGCTCAGGATCAGGCGGGCGGTCTCGGCGCCGATGCGGCGGGGGTGGGGATCGATGGTCGACAGCGCGGGCACGCAGACCGAGGCCACGTCGTAATTGCCGAAGCCCGCGATTTCCATCGCGCCGGGCACCGCGATGCCGCGGCGCTGGCACTCGGTCAGGGCGCCGAAAGCCGAGAGGTCGCTGACGCAGATCACGGCTTGCGTTTCGGGGAAGCGCTGCAGCAAAAGCGCCATGGCGGCGGCGCCTTCGGCCATCGAGATCGGCGGCGTTCCGGCATCGACCAGGCGGGTCGGGTCCAGCCCATATGTCTCTAACGCGGCGATAAAGCCCCTTCGTCGGTCGGTGCCGCGGGTGTCGCGGGCGGCGTCTCCGCCGATGAAGGCCAGGCGGGTCAGGCCGCGGGCGACGAAATGGTCGACCATGCTGCGCACCGCCTCGGCGTTGGAGAAGCCGATGACATGGCCGATGGGGGCATCGGGCAGATCCCATGTCTCCATCACCGCGATTCCCGCATGTTCCAGCAGGCGTCGGGCGCGTGGCGTGTGGCGGCCGCCGGTCACGACGATCGCCTCGGGACGGCGGCGGAGGAACTGGTCGATCAGCCGCTCCTCCTCGTCCATGTCGTAGTCGGTATAGCCGAGCAGGATCTGCAATCCGGCCGGACGCAGGCCCTCGGTCAGCCCGCGGACGGTCTCGGCGAAGTTGGCATTGTTGAGCGAGGGCACGGTGACCGCGACGAAATCGCTGCGCTGCGAGCGCAGGTTCGAGGCGGTGGCGTCGAAGACATATCCAAGCGTTTCAGCGGTTTGCAGGATGACGCTGCGGGTGGCCTCTGACACGGAAGCGTCGCGTTTGAAGGCGCGTGAGACGGTCATCGGCGAGACCCCGGCGGCCTTGGCGACATCGGCCATCGTGGGAGGCTTGCGGGTCATAGCGCGGCCAGGGCGGCGGCGACGATGGCGGAAAGCGGCTGGTCGATGGGGATGGCGGTGGCTTCGTCGGGGCTCGGCGGCTCCAGCGCGGCGAATTGGCTGGCAAGCAGCGAGGGCGGCATGTAATGGCCCTTCCGCGCGGCCATGCGGGCGGAAATCAGCGCCTCGCTGCCGGTCAGATACAGGAATTTCACCGCACCGGCCTGGCGGATTCTGTCTCTGTACCGGCGTTTCAGGGCTGAGCAACCGACGATCACCGGAGCCTGATCGCGCAAGACAGCCGCCACGCGGTCGAGCCAGGGCCAGCGGTCTTCATCGGTCAGGGGCACGCCGTTGCGCATCTTTTCGACGTTTTCCGGCGGGTGCAGGTCGTCGCCGTCGACATAGGGGATGCCCAGGGCGGCACTCAGCGCCTCGCCCACCGAGGTCTTGCCGCAGCCCGATACGCCCATGATGACCACTCTCACAGCGAGGCCGTGATGCCGCCGTCCACGTATAGCACGTGGCCGTTGACGAAAGAGGAGGCGTCGGAGGCGAGGAAGATGCAGGCGCCTTGAAGCTCCTCGACGCGGCCCCAGCGACCGGCGGGGGTGCGCTTGGCCAGCCACTCGGAAAAGGCGGTGTCAGAGACCAATGCGGCGTTCAGGGGCGTGTCGAAATAGCCTGGAGCGATGGCGTTGCACTGCAATCCGTGGCGGGCCCAGTCGGTCGCCATCCCCTTGGTGAGGTTGCCGACGGCGCCCTTGGTCGCGGTATAGGGGGCGATCCCGGGGCGGGCGAGGGCGGTCTGGACCGAGGCGATGTTGATGATCTTGCCCCGTCCCCGCGCGATCATGTGGCGTGCGCAGGCTTGGCCCACGTTGAAAACGCTGGCGATGTTGGTCTGCAAGAGGCGCTGGAAAGCGTCCTCGGGGAACTCTTCCAGCGGCGCGCGGTGCTGCATGCCGGCGTTGTTCACGAGGATGTCTATGGGGGCCTTGGCCTCGAATCCATCCACGGCGGCGCGGGTCGCCTTGTGGTCGGTGGCATCAAAGCAAAGCGTCTCTACACCGGCGATTTTGGCGGCTGCTGCGGCGAGTTTCGCCGGGTCGCGGCCGTTCAGCACGACCTTGGCACCGGCCGCGGCCAGGCCCTGGGGCAGGGCGAAACCTATGCCCTGCGACGAGCCGGTGACCAATGCGCGCCGACCTGTCAGGTCGAAAATCCGGGACGACATCTTGCCCTCTCGACAGCTTCCTTTCCGTTATGTTAACGATAACACGCCCTGTCAAGCCCGAGGTGGCCCATGAAAACCATCGTCCTCCACGCCGCACGCGACCTGCGGATCGAAGAGCGGGCAGAGGAGGTGCCGGGGCCCGGTCAGTTGCGGCTGAGGCTGGCCGTGGGCGGCATCTGCGGCAGCGATCTGCACTACTTCAACCACGGCGGCTTTGGCGCGGTGCGGCTGCGCGAGCCGATGATCCTGGGGCATGAGGTCTCGGCCCATGTCGAGCAGATCGGGCCGGGGGTGAGCGGGTTTGCCTTGGGGCAGCTGGTCGCCGTTTCGCCCTCGCGGCCCTGTGGGGCCTGCCGGTTCTGCGCCGAGGGGTTGCAGAATCAGTGTCTGCACATGCGATTTTATGGCTCTGCCATGCCGTTCCCGCATATCCAGGGCGCTTTTCGCGAAAGCCTGGTGGCCGATGCCGCGCAATGTGTCGATGCGACGGGGTTGACTCCGGCAGAGGCCGCGCTGGCCGAGCCCTTGGCGGTCGCGCTGCATGCGACCTCGCGCGCGGGGAGCCTTTTGGGCAAGCGCGTTCTGGTGACCGGATGCTGGCCGATCGGGGCGTTGGCGGTTCTGGCGGCGCGGCGGGCGGGGGCGGCGGTGATCGTGGTGACCGACCTTTCGCCCTTTCCTTTGGCCCTGGCCAAGCGGTTGGGGGCCGACCGGGCGATCCCGGCGGGGCCGGAAGCTCTGACAGAATACAGTCTCGATAAAGGCCATTTCGATGTGCTTTACGAGTGCAGCGGCGTGGCCTGGGCGTTGACCCAAGCCATCGGTGCGCTGCGGCCGCGGGGGGTGATCCTGCAGCTGGGGCTTGGCGGCGACATGACGCTGCCGATGCAGGCAATCACCGCGAAAGAGCTGGAGCTGCGCGGCTCTTTCCGCTTTCACGCAGAGTTTGCCTTGGGCGTTCAGCTGATGCGGCAGCGGCTGATCGACGTGGCGCCGCTGGTCACCCAGACGCTGCCGCTGGCCGAGGCAGAGGCCGCTTTTCGCCTTGCCAGTGACAGATCCCAGGCGATGAAGGTGCAGATCGCCTTCGGTTAAAGCCTGCGTCCGGCCGTGTCGAAGCGATAGGCACGGGAGGCGTCCCAGGCGATGGCGACCTCGGCCCCCAGCGTGGCGGCGGCCTTGCCGGGCGCCTGCACGCAAATCAGCCCCTTGTCGGTCTGCACATGCAGAAGCGTCGTCGCGCCCAGCCGCTCGACCAGCCGGATACGGCCCTTCAGACCCTCGGAGGCCAGGTGCAGATCCTCGGGGCGCAGACCGATTTCGTGGTCGCCCTCGCGCCAGAAGTTCATCGCCGGATTGCCGATGAAGCCCGCGACGAAGCGGTTGGCGGGGTTCTCGTAAAGCTCCATGGGGCTGCCTACCTGCTGGACTTCGCCGCCCGACATCACCACGATCTTGTCGGCCATGGTCATGGCCTCTACCTGATCGTGTGTCACATAGACCATCGTCGCGCCGATTTCGCGGTGGAGGTTGGACAGCTCGATCCGCATCTGGACGCGCAAGAGGGCGTCCAGGTTCGAGAGCGGCTCGTCGAAGAGAAACACCGCCGGGTCGCGCACCAAGGCCCGGCCGATGGCGACGCGCTGGCGTTGGCCGCCGGAGAGGGCGGCGGGCTTGCGGGTGAGCAGTTCGTCGAGGTGGAGGAGCTTCGCGACCTCGGCGGCTTTCTCCAGGCGGGGCGCCTTGGCGACGCCCGCGGCCTCCAGCGAGAAGGCGATGTTTTCGGCGACCGTCATATGCGGGTAAAGCGCGTAGGATTGGAAGACCATGGCGATCTGCCGCTCGGAGGGTTCGGCCTGGGTCACGTCGCGACCGGCGATCTCGATCCGGCCCGCGGTCGCATCCTCCAGCCCCGCAATCAGCCGTAACAGGGTCGATTTTCCGCAGCCGGAGGGGCCGAGAAGGGCGCAGAACTCGCCCTTCTCGACGCCGAGGTCGACGCCCTTGATGGCCTGGAACCCGCCGAAGCTTTTCGTCAGGCCGGAGAGGCGAAGCTGGGTCATTCGCGCACCCAGACCTGCATCGGGTTCTGCCCGCGGTTGCACCAGATGTAATAGGGCACGGCGGTCAGGGGGGATGCCGTCTCGGCGGGTGGGGTCGTCTGGTAAAGCCCCGCGGGCGTCTCGGCCGCCATGCCGCTGGCCGTCACGGTGGCGATGCCGCCGAGCAGGTCGGGCCGGAAGGCGGCCGAGAGCTCCGCCCCGCGTGGGAGTCGCAGGCGGTTCAGGGGGGCGCGCTGGTCCTGGCCCTCCAGGCAATAGACCAGCGGGCCGCGTTTGATGGCCACCCGGCCGAGGTCGGCCTTGACCTCGGGATGGGCGTAAAGACGGTGGGGGGGCATGGGGAGGTCGAGTTCCACCACGTCATCGGCCCATTGGCGGTGAATGCGCAGATAACCGCGTTCGGTCGTCACCGGGATTTCGG
>CAMFIX010000224.1 GCA_945952425.1 uncultured Pseudorhodobacter sp.
GTGACCATGGTCAGGCCGCGCGGGCCGTAGTGATCCACTTTGCCGAGCGCGGTGGATGCATGGCGCAGCACGTCCTGGGCGGGTCGGGCGAGGATGGGTGTCATGCCCGTTTCTCCCCCAGCAAAAGCCAATCGGCCGAGACCTTCAGGACGGCGCAGAGTTGGACCAGCGAGAGGGCGTTGGGCAGGTTGGTTCCAACGCTCCAGGACCAGACGTGGCGGTAGTCGGTCTGCATGGCCACGGCCACCACCTGGCAGCCGCCGGCGCGTTCGATGGCGTCTGCCACCCGCGCGACGATGCCTGCACGGATCTGCATCTGGGTCATTTCAGGTCTCCCTGGTTGCGGGGGCAGGACAGGCAGGCGCGGTACATCCGCACCCGCATCGGGTTGCCGAGCGCAAAGACACGCGCCTTGTTCCGCCAGTCCTGGCATTCCTGCGTGGGCAGATCGCCCAAGGCCGGGCAGATCACGGTCTTGTCCATGTAGATGCCACGCACACGATCCTCGATCGCAGCCATGTCGCCGGGATAAGACTTGGACAGGACCTGGCTGACCATCGTGGCCGAGCGATCAAGGGCCGAGGCCACCTTGCTCTGCGACGAGCGACCGCATTCCACGGCCAGGCGCTCGACCCAGTCGGGCAGTTTGTCGCCCCACGCCGCCTTCGCGCGATCGAGGGGCATCAGGGGGGCGGGCTTTGGGGCCTTGGTCATTCGTGCCCCCCGAGCAGATGCGTCTCGCCGGTGTTGGCATCGACCACGGCGCGCACGCGCTTCTCGCGGGGCGGGCGGGGGCCGGTGTCCCGGGCCAGCCTGTAGATCGCCTCGCGAGCGCTTTTCGGAGACGCCTTGACCGAGACCCGCAGATATCCGGCGGCAAGGAGCGCGCGGCAATAGGCGGCCGCGTCGGCCTGCGACACGGCGACGGTCTCGGTGTTGGCATGGGCGGCGAGGTCGGTGGGGCTGAAGGTCCGCAGGCGGCGGGCCGCATGCCACATGTTCTCGGCCGGGGTGCGGCCGACGGCTTTCGCGGCCTCATCCTTCCAGGCGGGATTGACCTTCACCATCTGCCGGACAGGCCCACAGCGACGCTGGGTCTCGATCACCATGCGGTCGACCAGCCAGCCCTTGATGATGCCCTGGATGGTCTCCAGACCGCAGCCCACGGAGGCCGACAGATCGGCGGCGCCGAACTCGTCGAGGGTCAGGGCGTGGGTCCAGGCCTCGGCCCGGATGGTGTCGCGGGCGGTGGTGATCAGGGCGCGTTGGGTTCCGGCCTTCATGCTGCGGCTCCCCTGCGGGGGCCAGAGGCCGGGGCGAGGCGCGGGGCAGGGGCATCGCCGGTGTGCATCTGCCTGCGCCCCCAGATCTCGGCGGTGACGACGCCATGGCCCTGGATCACGGCGAACTCGCGGATGTGTGCCAGGTTGGTCGACACGTTTCGGATGGATCCCCGCGACGCCGTCAGAAGGGCCTGCTTGATCTCAGCCGAGATCTGGATGCCGGCGGCATAGATGCGGGCCAGGTGGTCGACGTCGGCGAGCGTCGCTGTCTCGGCGCCCACCCAGGACAGCATCCGGCTGTGGACACGCTCCCAGCGCTGCAGCTTCTGCGGCAGGGTCTCCTCGCCCATCAGGATCACCGGCACGCCCGAGACGTCGTGCAGCCGCCGGACGATCTCGATCGACTTGTCGCTCAGGATATGGTCCGCCTCGTCCACGATCAGCGGCCGCTGGGTCATGGTCATTTCCTGCGCCACCTGCGCGAAGAGGGCCTCCGTCGTCCGGGCCGGGCGCAGGCCCAACTCCATGACGATCATGTTCATCAGGCCCTTCACGCCCCCGATGGGCAGCGCCTCGATGTGGCAGGCATTGTGCCGGTTGGTCGCATAGATCCCGGCAGTGGTCTTGCCGAGTCCCGCACGGCCGTAAAAGCAGCCCATGCCGGGCAGGCCGTGGGCGCGGTTCGTGCATCGGTCGATCAGCTGGTTCAGCCGGGCCACATTGGCGAGGGGCGCGACGCTGTTGATCAAGGTCTGTTGCTCTGTCATCCTGGTCTCCTGTCTGCTCGTTCTGACCGCCGTGGGGCCTTGCCCGCCCCCGGCGGTTTCTTCATCCGAAGATCGCGTCACCGAAGTCGTCGAAGAGCACCCTCTCCGATCGGTATTCCGAGCTGGTCTGGTAGACGCTCAGCCAGCGCTCCTGCTCGCGGGTGATGGCCTGGCCGGCCGCCAAGGTGCGCTCGAGGTCGACCGCGCGGCGGAACCGCTCGCGCGAGGTCTCTTCGACCTGCGGGGCTGCATTCCGACGGGCCGCGAGATCGGCAACGATCACCGCTTGGGCGGCTTCGACCTCGGCAGCTGGGATGCTGGTCTCGATCGCTGGGCGGCGGGGCCCCTTGCCAAAAATCGGCTTCACCACTTTGGTGTCCGGCTTCACAGGCTCGGTCGGCGCAGCGGCGTCCAGGTAATTGCCCAGCTCGATAGCGGACAGCCTCGACAGGGCGGCGGCTTTGGCCTTCTCCGCCCGCAGCCAGTCGTTGCGCGCCCTCGAATGAGCCCGGGCCTCATCCGCATTGAAGAACTGACCTTTCTGGCGGATCGGAGCGAAGCCCAAATAGGCGTTCTCGGCGGTGTAGATATGGGCGCCGTCCCAGAAGTTCGCCGGATCGACTCGCGCAATGACTCGCTGCCCGGCGATCTCATGCATCCAGTCGTCCCAGAACTCATTGTCATCCAGCCAGACCGCACCGGTATTCCGATCGGCCCGGATGCTTTCGGCGGCGAGAAGCCACAGGCGGCGTTGGGCAGCCGTCGCCTTCTTGATCGGCGCCTTGGCATAGGCCTCGTCGAAAACCTCGGCGAAAGAGCGCATCCAGGCGACCTCTGACCGCCGCCCTTGGCGCGTGTTATGTTCCTCGATCCCTTCGCCGACGATCCGCAGGAAGTCCTCCATCGGGATCGCGCGGTTGCCATAGTTTTCGGGCTTGGCTGCGACCGAATTGCCTGTGTAGGCGCCCTCGAACCGAGGATCCTGAGCGATGGAATGGCACATGTCTCGGAAGGCCCGCTCGATGGGTTTGGACTGGCCGCTGTAGGGCGTGGCCCAATGGATCTGGCAGCCCAATCCGGTGAACAGGCCGGGGATGTCGTCCTCGCGCACCTTGAAGCGGAAACGGTTCGACGCCCCGCCCGTCACGGCCTTCGACGCGAACTCCCGACCATTGTCCAAGAGGACGTGGTCGGGAATGCCCCAGGTCTCGATCATGTCCCCGGCGCACAAAAGGACCGCCGTGGAGTTCGGCGTAACATCCATGCGCCACGCGAGGATGCGCCCGGAATACACGTCCTGGAAGGCGACCATCTGCGGCCGGATCGGCTCGGCAATGCCGGGCCAGCGCACGAACACGTCCCATTTGTGAAAGTCGCCGTTGACGCATTCCAGGGGCTGCATGGCAGTCTTGTCGCGGACCTGGACAGGGTAGAGGCGCTTGAGAGCATCAACGCCCTGGCGCAGCAAAACCTGTGTCGGACGGCTCACGTCGGCATCAAGCCAGCGGCGCATGGTCCGCTCGGGCAGATAGCTCCAGCCCCGCGCCTCTGCAATGCGAACGCAGCGCCGATAGGCATCGCTGAAGGGAACCTCGCCCTGGCGCAGATAGTCACCTCGCAGGGCTTCCATGAATTCCGGCGAGCACTCCTTGGACCGCCCCTTGGCAAGCGCAGCGCGATGTCGGGGGGCGAGGTGCGGCAAGCGATCATCGGTGCGGACACCCTCGACGAGACCGAACCAGTCCCAGATCGTCCGCGCCCCCACCTTGGCCTGGCGGGCGATGGCCTGGACGGCGTTGTTCCGACCCATCCCGGGGATGGGCTTCAGGGCCTCGACCTGCTGGATGATCGCCAGACGGGCGGCGGCCTTGTCTTTCACATCCTGCGGCAGCCCTTCAAACCAGGCCCAAATCTCGTCCCGATCGACTACCGGCTTGGTGACCTTGGGGGCCACCTCCGCCAGCAGCTTGCGCTGCGCCCGCATCGGGAAGAGGCGCCAGGAATACTCCCAGCCGCCGCCCTTGCCCTCGCGGCGCCGGGCCAGCTCGGCATTGCCGCGCCAGTCGAGCCGATCGGCGATGGCATTCACGCCGCGCTTCGAGGAAGGCATGTCGGGCAGGCTCGCCGCCGCGATTTCCTCGGCCGTCCACCAGACTTGGGCGGGGGTGATCGATGGCGTCATTCCCCATCGCCTCCCAAGGTGGCAAGCAAGTCCGCCTCCTGGATGAACCGCCGCCGGGCCACGGCGCCCGCGCGATTCCAGGAGTTCATCAGGGCCTTGAACTGCTCTTCAACGGGGTCTTTGGGGACCGTCAAAGCCCCGGGTTTCAGGGCGCGCCGGGCCTCGGCTGCGGATTTCGCGCGGCCTTCGGCGAGCGCCTTGACGACGTCGTAACGGTCGGGCGCCTCCTGAATTTTGGCGATCTCGCCCAAGTCCTTCAGCGTGACAGGCCGCGGCGCATTGCGCAGCTGGTGGATGTCGTGGGGGTCCAGCTTCGAGCCGGCGGCGATCATCCGCTCCACTTGCCGGGTCGACAGCCCGAATTTCTCGGCGGTCGCGCCAGCAAACGACACGATGTCGTTTGCTAGACCCTGTCGCGCCAAACCTCCGGCGACACCTCTTTTCGTCTCAGGATGCAGCCGCTCGTAGACCTCCTTGCGGCGCGCCAGGAAGACCGCGTTGTCCAGCGCGGTCATCTCTGCGCCCGCCAGGTTGTCGTCGATCTCCATCAGCCGGGCCCAATCGTCGGTCACGTCTGTCCAGACCTTCGCCTCGATGTCCTGCCAGCCCAGCTCGCGCGCCGCAGCGACCCGGTGACCGCCCGCGACCAGGTGGAGCTTGCCGTCCTTCTTCTTTCGGACATGGATCGCGTCCTTCATCACTCCCGTCTCATTGATCGAGGCGACCAGGGCGGCCACGCCTGCCGCGCTCACAGGGCGCAAGCGGTCGCGGATGACGATGTCATCCAGGCGGACGCGGTTCTGGGACATGAGGGTCGGAAGCTTCATTCAGGGGCCTTTGTCATCGTGTAGGAAAACCGCCGCCCCTTGCCCTCGATCACCTGCTGGCTGCAGCTGATCTCGGCGCCATGGGCGCGCAGCTCGGAAATGCAGGCATTGACCGCCATGACCCGCGCCTTGCGGACGATGTCGCGGGTCGTATGCGGCCGACCATCGGCCAGCAGCTGCAACACCCTCTGCAAGCGCTTCGAGGTCAGGGCGGCGGCGCGGATCATCCCTTCCTCCGCCCGTTGGCCCGACCGAAGGAAAAGGCTGACGGCATGGCCTCGTAAGACGCCCTGTTGCGGCAGCCATTGCAGAGGCGGTTGTGGGGGCCCTCGGACTCAAACCCCTTGCCGCAGGTCAAGCAGGCGCGCAGGAGAGGCTGTTCGGCTGTATCTTTGGACGCCGCGATCCGTTCACCTGCATCTTTCAGCCAAGCCTCGGCAGCGGCGCGTGACGCGAAAGCGCCCGGGCTGCCGACAGACTTGGGCAGACACCGCACGTAGTACCGCCCGTGGTCCATGCAGACATGCGGTTGTTTCGCCAGTCGGTAAGCCATCACAGCCCCACGACGCAGCCGGCGACCCAAAGGCCGTATCCCAGGCTCCACAGGCAAATGCAGCCCAACAGGTCGCCGATCCAGCTGTCGTCGATCCGGGCCGCCGTGGCGGTGAACATCGC
>CAMFIX010000225.1 GCA_945952425.1 uncultured Pseudorhodobacter sp.
ATAGGTGGCATAGGTCGCATTCGTCAGCCGGTCGGGGAAGTGCGTGCCCAGCACATGCCGCATCAGCCGGGCGTCCCGCGTCGCCAGCGCGCCCCAGAACTGCACCATCAGGCTGTTGTGATAGGCGAGGTTGCCCTCTTTACCATCATGCTTGCCCCGGCCCAGGTAGGGCAGCATTTCGGCCGGCGCGACGATGGCCTCTTCCAGGTGGATGACCGCCGGGCAGGCGATGCGGCAGCAGGCGCGCAGGGCCTGCAAGAGCATATGAACCTCGGGCTCGGACTGGCAGCGCGTGCCCATCCTTTTCCACATGAAGGCCACCGCATCCAGCCGCAACACATCCACGCCACGGTTGGCGAGGAAGAGCATGATCTCGGTAATCTCCAGGAAAACCTGGGGGTTGGCCCAGTTCAGATCCCATTGATGCTCGTTGAACGTGGTCCAGACCCATTTGCCGAAATGGGGGTATTCGGTGAAGCTGCCGGGGGCATTGTCGGGGAAGATCTCGACCAGATTGCGCTCATAGGCGCGGGGCAGGGCGGGGTCGTCGAACATCAGGTAGTAATCCTGATAGGCCGCATCCCCCTTGGCGGCGGCCTGCGCCCAAGCATGTTCCTTGGCGGTGTGGTTCAGCACCAGGTCGATGCAGACCGAGATGCCGCGCTTGCGCAGCGCAGCGGTGACCTCTTCGAACTCGGCCATCGTGCCATAGTCGGGGTTGATCTCGCGGTAATCCATCACCGAATAGCCGCCGTCGCTGTCGCCCGGGCGGGGCTTCAGGCAGGGCATGAAATGGACGTAAGTCACGCCAAGGTCTTGCAGGTAATCGAGTTTCTCCAGGACGCCCTTCAGCGTTCCGGCAAAGCGGTCGATGTAGAAGACATAGCCCGCCATATCGGGGCGCTGGAACCAGTCGGGTTCCAGGTCGCGCTGCAGGTCGAGTTTCTTCAGGTCTTTCGGCCGGGCGGTCCAACCGGCTTTCAGCGCGGCCAGAAGGCGCTCGCGGAAGGCGTCGTAGTCGGGATGGCGGCCGTAAAGCGCCTCCAGCATGGGCCAAAGATCGGGGGCGCTGCGGTTCAGACGCAGGGTGAAGATGTCGTCATCGGTGACCGACGCCGCTTTGGCCATGGCAGGTTCCTCCCTCTTCTGGCGCAGGATAGGCCGTTCAAAGCGTTTTGGAAAGCGATTCCGGCACGAGGATGCGGTCTCCGGGGCGCAAGGCGCGGGTCAGGCGCAGAAGGTCGGGGGCCGAAAGCGCAAGGCAGCCCGCGGTGGGGGCGAGGGGCCTGCGCCAACGGTGGACAAAGATGGCAGAGCCGCGGCCCGGCACGGCGACGGGCCAGTTCCAGTCCAGCACCAGCACCAGGTCATACATCGGATCGGCACGGCTCAGACGCTCGTGGCTGAAGGCGTAAGGCACCCGGGTCATGTGGTTGTAATCCTTGGCCTTCGGATCATCGGACCACAGGTCGCCTGGCCCGATCGGCACCGCCCAATCGACCGGCGCCACCATCCGGTCGGGCCGGTACAGGCAGCCCACCACCCGATGCGAGCCCGTGGGCGTCGCCCCGTCGCCCTCGCGCTTGTGCCGCGTGACGCCGCCCCGGCCCCAGGCGCAAGGCAGCCTCTGCCCCCCCATCCGCAGGCCCATCGGCGTCAGAACCACCTGCATTGTAACAATCCTCGCTGCTCGACACGTCGCTGTGAGACCTTTGTCACATAACTTGAAGCGGTCGTGAACAGGGCACATCTTGCCCGCAACAGGCAAACGGAGGCACCCATGTCCACCCTGCGAAAGATCCTTCTTGTCGACGACAGGGGCGAGTTGCGCGAAGCGTTGGGCGAACAGCGGGGGCTGGCCGAGGAGTTCGACGTCTGCGAGGGGCGCACCGGCGCCGAGGGGATGGAGAAGGCCAAGGCCGGGCCGCATGACCTGGTGATCCTGGACGTCGGCCTGCCCGACACCGATGGCCGCGAGCTGTGCAAGCGGCTGCGCAAGGCGGGGGTGAAATGCCCGGTCCTGATGCTGACGGGGCACGATTCGGATGCCGACACGATCCTGGGCCTGGATGCCGGCGCCAACGACTATGTGACGAAACCCTTCAAATTCCCCGTTCTTCTCGCCCGGATTCGCGCTCAACTGAGGCAGCACGAACAATCCGAAGACGCCGTTTTCCAGCTGGGGCCCTATACGTTCAAGCCCGCGCAAAAGATGCTGGTCGACGTCAAGGACAAGAAGATCCGCCTGACCGAGAAGGAGACCAACATCCTGAAATTCCTGTACCGCGCTCAATCTGGGGTTGTGGCGCGGGATGTGCTTCTTCACGAGGTCTGGGGCTATAACGCGGGGGTGACGACCCATACGCTGGAGACCCACATCTACCGGCTGCGCCAAAAGATCGAGAGCGATCCGGCCAATGCGCGCCTGTTGGTGACCGAAAGCGGGGGCTATAAGCTGGTCGCCTGACCATGCGGAAATGTGACACTGGCCCAAGAAAGCAAGGAGAATGCGCGATAAAGTCTTAGTTTCGACCGATTCGTGCGCTATCTTGGGATCATGCGAATTCCTTCCGGTCCCTCGGTCCGGCGCCTGAAGTTCCCCTTGTCGTGTCGGGGTTATGGCACGACTCCTCCCTGTTGGACCTGGCCGGGCCTTCGTGCCCGGCCTCTTTTTTGTCTCGCCCCCAGGTTGTGCGATCTCTATTCATCGTTCGGTAACGCCTTGGCCCCAGACTGCGCGTCAGCAACAGCAGGAGAGCCCATGCGCCGTATCGCCTTCATCCTCGCCACCCTGGCCGCCACCCCCGCCGCGGCGGAAGGCCTGGAATTCACCCTGGTCAACAACTCGTCGCTGAAGCTGGTCGAAATGTATGTTTCGCCGCACGAGAAGGACAGCTGGGGCGAAAATATCCTGGCGGTGCCCGCGGTCGAACCGGGGACGCAGGGCCAGATCTCCATCGCCGATGGCGAGACGGTCTGCGACTACGACATGCGCTTCGTGATGGACAACGGCAATTCGGTCGATGCGACGCAAGACCTCTGCAAGCTCGGCACCTTTACCCTGAACGACTAACTGAGGGTTGAGCCTTTTGCCGTCCGGCCCTAGGGTCGGGCGGCAAAAGGAGCGCCCCCATGTTCACCATCGCCACCTGGAACATCAACTCGGTCCGCCTGCGCGAGGCGCTGGTGCAAAGGCTCTTGCGGGAAGAGACGCCCGACGTCCTGTGCCTGCAGGAATGCAAGAGCCCGGTGGAGCTGATCCCGCGCGAGGGCTTCGGGGCCCTGGGCTATACCCACATGGTCGCCCGGGGGCAGAAGGGCTACAACGGCGTGGCCATCCTGTCGAAACTGCCGCTGGAGGAAGTGGGCGCCCATGACTTCGCCAAGCTCGGCCATGCGCGCCACGTGGCGGGGCGGCTGCCGAACGGCGTCGTGATCCACAACTGCTATGTCCCCGCCGGGGGCGACATTCCCGACCGGGCCGAGAACGAGAAATTCGGCCAGAAGCTCGATTTCCTGACCGAGATGCGCGATCATTTCGCCGCGAACCGGCCGGAGAGGGCGATCCTCGTCGGCGATCTGAACATCGCCCCGCGCGAGGATGACGTCTGGAACCACAAGGCCCTGCTGAAGATCGTCAGCCATACCCCCATCGAGGTCGAGCACTTCAATGCGGTGATGGAGGCCGGGCACTGGTCCGACGTCACCCGCAAGGACATCCCCGAGGGGCGGCTTTATTCCTGGTGGTCCTACCGCTCGCCTGATTGGGATGCGGCCGACAAGGGGCGCCGGCTGGACCATATCTGGGCCAGCCCCGATATCGCCAATGCCGGCCACGGCAGCCGCATCCTGCGCCCCGTCCGCGGGTGGGAGCAGGGCAGCGACCACGTGCCTGTCTTCGCTTCCTTCGACCTGTAAGGGGCTCCCATGAAAATCGCGATGATCGGCACCGGCTATGTCGGCCTCGTCTCGGGCGTCTGCTTTTCGGACTTCGGGCATGAGGTGGTCTGCGTCGACAAGAATCCCGACAAGATCGACAAGCTGAAAGCGGGCGAAGTGCCGATCTTCGAGCCGGGGCTGGAGGCGCTGATGGCCAAGAACGTGGCGGCGGGGCGGCTGTCCTTCACGCTCGACATGGCCGAGGCGGTGGCGGGGGCCGATGCGGTCTTCATCGCGGTCGGCACGCCGACCCGGCGCGGCGATGGCCATGCCGACCTGACCTATGTGATGGGGGCGGCGGCGGAAATCGCGGGCGCCATGACGGGCTATACGGTCGTGGTGACCAAATCGACCGTGCCGGTCGGCACCAACCGCGACGTGGCGCGTGCGATCAAGAAGGCCAATCCGCAGGCGCAGTTCGACGTCGCCTCGAACCCCGAATTCCTGCGCGAAGGGGCGGCCATCGACGATTTCATGCGCCCCGACCGCGTGGTGGTGGGCGTCGAGAGCAACAAGGCCCGCAAGGTCATGGCCGATGTCTACAAGCCGCTTTTCCTGCGCGAATTCCCCATCGTCTACACCGGGCTCGAATCGGCCGAGATGATCAAATATGCCGCCAATGCGTTCCTGGCGACCAAGATCACGTTCATTAACGAAATCGCGAGCCTTTGTGAAAAGGTCGGAGCGGATGTGAAGGATGTCGCCAAGGGCATGGGGATGGACGGGCGGATCGGCAACAAGTTCCTGCACGCCGGGCCGGGCTATGGCGGCAGCTGTTTCCCCAAGGACACCAAGGCCCTGGCGCGCATCGGCCAGGATCACGCCGTGCCGATGCAGATCACCGAGACGGTCATCAAGGTCAACGAAGAGATCAAGCGCCGGATGCTGGACAAGATCGTCGATCTTTGCGACGGCCAGATCAACGGCAAGACGATCGCGGTGCTGGGCGTGACCTTCAAACCCAACACCGACGACATGCGCGACGCGCCCTCTTTGACCATCGTGCCGGCGCTGGTCGGCGGCGGGGCCAAGGTGAAGGTCTGCGACCCGCAAGGCGCGCGCGAGGGCGAGGCGCTGCTGCCGGGCGTCAAATGGGCGGAAAACGCCTATCAGGCGACGCAGGGCGCCGATGCGCTGGTCATTCTGACCGAATGGAACGAGTTCCGCGCGCTCGATCTGGGTAAGATTGCGCGCAAGATGGCGCATCCGCGGATGGCCGATCTGCGCAACATCTATTCCCAGGCCGAGGTGCTGGAGGCGGGCTTCGAAAGCTATGCCGGCGTGGGCCGTTAGCGTTTCTCCAACAGGTCGAAGACATAGCGGTGCAGGCCGACGAGGCCGATGGTGAAGGCCACCGCCGAGATCAGGAAGACATAGGCCGGCGACACGAAATCGTGCATGTAGCTGGGGTAATAGGCATGGCGCATCTCTGCCACCAGATGCGCCATCGGCAGCCATTTCAGGATGTTGAATATATAGGTCGGCAGGTCCGAGATCGAGAACATCACGCCCGAAAAGATCGTCATCGGCCGGTTCAGCACGCTCCACAACGTCTCGTAGGCGGGTTGCCAGAGGAAGAGGAACGAGTTCATCGTGCCGATCCCAAGCCCCAGGGCCGCGGCCATGGTCAGGCTGAGGATCACCTCGTAAAGGTTTGGATTCACGCGCAGATCATACCATTCCACCACCCAGATCGCCATGGCGAGGAAGACGACCAGGTTGGTGAAGACGTTCAGGATGAAGCGCGCCATGATGACGTCGATCACGGTGACCGAGGGAAAGCCCAGGAG
>CAMFIX010000226.1 GCA_945952425.1 uncultured Pseudorhodobacter sp.
GCCATGTGACCCCCTGTGGGTTCGGGACTCTCTCGGTCCTATGTCCGAAGGGTGGCGCGAAAAGCCTGCAAGTCAAGGAATTTTACGGGCGTTCAACAGGAATCCCGCGCGCTGCCGGAATTTCACGCGAAGACGCAGCGGGGGAAGTAAAAGCTGACGACCCAGTTCGGCATGTCGACGATTTCGCTGATGCGCAAATCGCCGCAGGTCGAGGCGAGCATATAGGCTTCGACCGGGGCGAGCCCGTGTTCGGCGCACAAAAGGTCGATCATCGCGCTGACCGCATCGCGCGCGCCGCTCATCAGGTCGGGGCCGATGCCGGTGGTGACCTCGTAACCGGCCGCGTCCAGGTGGCGCGTCACCGGCCCGGGCGTGGTGAAGCGCGGCGTCTTCAGCCGCGCGTCCTTCACCAGGTCCAGGGTCAGCACCACATCCATCGGGCTTTCGATGGCCGTGCCACAGACCTCGCCATCGCCTTGGGCGGCATGGGTGTCGCCGACGCTGAACAGCCCGCCCGCCACTTCGACCGGCAGGTAAAGCGTGGTCCCGGCCGCCAGGTCGCGGATGTCGAGATTGCCGCCCACCCGCCGCGGCGGCACAACTGAATGGAGGCCGGGGGCGGCGGGCGCACAACCTATGGTGCCGGCAAAGGGTTTCAGCGGCACGCGGGCCGTCTTCCCGAAAAGCGCGGGGGCGAGCCCCGCGTCATAGGTCCAGACGGTCAGCGCGGGCGTGGGGAACTGGTCGGCCAAAAGCCCGAAGCCCGGGATATTCGCCGTCCACCCCCAGCCCGAGGGCGCGAAACTGTCGATGGTGATCTTCAGGGCATCGCCCGGCTCGGCCCCTTCGACGAAGATCGGCCCCGAGACCGGATTGACGCGGCCGAAGTCCAGCCCCGCCACATCCGCCACGGTCGAGCGCGCCGAAAGCTGCCCGGCCGAGCTGTCGAGGCAATGGAACAGCACGGTAGAGCCCGGCGCGACCCGCTCGGCCGGGGGCAGGGAATTGTCCCAGCCGAAATGGTGCTGGGCACCGTGGATCGTGTAGTTGCAAGCCTTGCACATCGTCGCCCCCGTTTTGGGCGAGCCTAAGGGGCGAGGGGGCGTCGGGGCAAGAAAAACCCCTCAGGCAATGCGCCGCAGCGGGGGCGGGGCGGGGGCGAGCGCCTGCAGGCTGGCCAGCTGCCGCTCGGTGGCGAGGTGATGGCGCTGCATCTCGGCGCTGAGCGCGTCGATGCGCGGCCCATGCCGGCCCTCTTCGGCGCGGAGCTGATCGGCCAGCTGGGCGGCGGCGTCGCGCAGAGCCTCCGCCTCGGCCAGGGCGCCGCGCAGGTCGAGGCCCTGCGCAAGCGCCACCAGCCTGTGCCGCATCCGCTCCGGCAGGTCGGCCCGCGGCGGCCGCCCCTGGGCCACCGCCTCCAGCGAGGCCAGGACCGCCGCCTGCCCCGCCGAAATCCGCACCAGCGCCGAGGTCAGCCGCCCGGCCAGGTTGCCGCGCACCCAGGTCGGCGCCGCGACCTCGACCTCGGCCACCTGCTCGGCGAGTTTCACCGCGGCCTCCATCCCCCGGCCGATCTTGCCAAGCCCCAGCATCACCGCGCCGAAACCGATCAGCAAAGCCATATCCGCCAGCAGAATCAACGTGGTCCGCAGCGCCGCCGCCTCTTGCACCGCGGCGGAATCGGCCGAGCGCTGCCCGGTCTCGACCAGCGCGGCCAGCCCCTCCAGCGCATCCAGACGGCGCTGGTCCAAGGGCTGCAGCTGGCCCGAGAGGATCGCCGCCGCCGTATCCGCCCCGCTGTCGCGCAGCAAAAGCTCCATCCGGTTGTCCAGCGCCTGCAGGTCGTGCAGCGCCCGGTGCAGCCCGGCGAGCCCCGGCGCCCCGGTCGCATCCAGCCCCGCCACGGCCGCCTGCAGATCGGCGCGGGCCATGGTCACAGCCGAAAGCTGGCCCGTGACATAGGCCGGATCGGGGTTGAGCAGGGCATTCTTCTGCGCGGCGGCGATGGCGTTCAGTGCCGCCTCGGCCTGCGCCGCACCCGCGCCATCGCCCCCCTGCGCCGCCACATCCTGCAGCGCCTGTGTGATCTCGCCCCGCAGGCCCGGCATGGCACGGGTCGCGAGCGCCATCGCCTCGCCCAGCGCGTTGCGGGTCGAGATCGCGACAAGCCGCTCGCGCAGGCCCGCAGCCTGACGCGCCTGCAGCTGCAGATCGGCCACCAGCGAGACCTCTGCCCCCTGCGCCACCTCCGTGAGCGCGGCAAACGCCAGCGCCTCGCGCGTGTCGGCGGCGACAAGCCGCGCCGTCAGCGCGGTTTTCTCGGCCGAAGTCGTGGCATGCAGATGGCTTTGGATCAGCCCCTCGGTCTCGACCGGCAAGGCGCGCAGGCTGGCGATCGCCTCGGCCGCCCCAGCCTCGCGGTCGGTGGCTGCGACCGTGGTCTGGACCTGGTCGTCCAGCGCGCGCACGGCCAGCACCGTCACCACGGTCATCACCAGGCCGACCAGCGCGAAAGCGACGAAAATCTTCGCGCGAAGGGAAAGGAACATCGGGTTCTCCTGACAGTTCCCGCGCAGTATGGCCGTTGCAGGGTTAATAGGAGGTTGAGAACGAAAGCGGAATCAGAGGCGTTTCAACCCCAGCCTTTCGCGTCCCTCCGGCGCATCGGGCCGGTCGGGCACGGCCGCGCCTGCCAGCAGCTCGCCGCCATTGCCGGTCGACACCGCGGTCAAAAGCGCCTTGGCCAGCGCCGCCGCAACCCGGGGCGCCGCCGAGGATGTCCCTGATTGCACGGCGAAACTTCCGCTGCGGCTGCCCCAGGACAGAACCCCCGGCCGCGCCACGCCGCGATCGGCGGGGGCCGAGACATCGACCCCCCTGCCCCGCCCCGAGGACGAATAGCGCGTCGCCCGCGCCAGCAGGTCGAGGCTGCCCCCGACATTCACCGAAACGCCTTGCGTGGCGAGCCCGTTCAGCCCGTCCATCCGGCTGATCATCGCGCCATTGTCGCGCTGCCCCGGGGCGCCCGTCTCGTCGAAGGGCCGGTAAGCCGGGTCGCGGAACCGGGTCTGCCGGGCGCCGGTCTTGCCCTGGACGTGATCCTCATCGCGTTGAATCCGCAGGGAAACCACACCCGTCGCCCCCGGCGGTCTCCGCAGGCCGATCCACCATTCCCCCGCAGGCGCCGGACCATGCGGCCAGTCGGGCAGCGCCTTGGCTTCGGTCGGCGCGAGGCAGAAGGTCACCCGCCAGCGCCCACCCCGCGGCTGGTCGACCATCGCCAAACCAACCGTCCTCCCTCCGACCACCACATCCGCCATCCCCTGCGACAAGACCGTCGCGGCCCCGTTCGGAGCGGTCAAGGTGAACTCATAGCCATCCGGCGGCCCCGGCAGCCAGATCTCCGCGAAGGAAGAGGTCATGTCGCAGGGCGGCGCGAACCAGCGCAGCCGCGCGACGCCATCGGTGAAATGGGCGTCCTCCAGCCGGGCCGAGAGCTTGTCGTTGAACATATTGCCCGAGGGCAGAACCAACGCCGTCGGCGCCATGCCTCGCCGCTGGGTCACGATCTCGGCCAGGGCCGCCTCGATGGGAGAACTCCCGTCATGCGGCCCCCCGCTCCACCCCAGCGAGATATTCACGACGACGGGCAGCGTCCCCAGACCATGCGCCGCGGCGATCCGGTCGGCGCGGTCGAAGATATAGTGCAGCGCGGCCAGCAGGAACATGTCGGTGCCGAAACCCGAGGTGTCCCACAGCGCGGTCGCGGGCAGGTCCACCCCGATCAGCCGCACATTCGCGGGCCCCTCCGCCGCGGTGCCCAGGACATGCGTGCCATGCGCCACCCGGCGCGCCAAAGGCATCGGCGGCCGGTTCGCGCCGCCAAGCAGGCCCGCGTCGCGGTAAAGCGCCTCCTCATCGGAAGCGTCGATCTGCGCTCCGGTGAATTCGCGCCCGAACGGCACGGTCTGCCCGGGCGCCGCATGCGCCGATTGCGACCAGCAATAGTCCATCCGCGTGTGACCGTCTGCCCGCAAACCCTTGTGCGCAAAGGCGATCCCGTGGTCGATCACCGCCAGCACCACCAGCGGCCCGCTGACCACCGGCGCCATCGGCGGGGGCTCTGCCGTGCCCACATTGATCGTTTCCGACCGCAGCGGGAAGTTCAGCCGCAAATGCCGCGCATCCGGCGCCAAGAGCGCCAGGAGCTTCGCCAGCCGTGCGGGGTCATGGGCGTCGATGGCGGTCTCGGATTCGGGCTCCAGGAACAGCGGCAGAAAGCGCGGCTTGAAGCCGCCTTTCAGCCAGAGCGGCGGCAGGCGGGGCACCATGGTGATGCCCTCGTTCACCAGAAGATTGCCGATGGCTTTCAAAGGCTTGGCGACGGGCTTGGGGAACTCCGCCAGGCAGGAGAGGCTGGGCGACTTGTCCAGCCAGAGCCCCGGCAGGTCATAGGCCTTGCCCGGGCCATACAGCCAGCGTTCATGCGGCCCGAGCGGGTAATCGGCGCTCATGACCGCCTCACAGGGTGAATTCGCGGGCGGCTTCCGCCCAGAGCCAGCCCAGCAGCGGATCGAAATCCACCGGCACCGGCGTGCCGGGGCCGGGCACGCTCCACAGCGCAAGCGTATGATCGTAAAGGTAATCCTGCGCCGGAGCACTGTTGGGGTCGAAGCTGTTCAGATCGCCCACCACGCCGCCGCCCGGCGTGCCCGCGACCGGATCGGGCGCCTTGGCCATGGCGACCAGCGCCCGCCCCATCTGCATCCCCATCCGGGCGCCTGCCGCGGAATCCATCGGGAAATGCACCCCGGCCACCGTCCGGTTGCAGGCGATCCTCTGGGCCGCACGATAGCACAGATCGACCCGCTTGTCGGCATCGCCGAAATGCGCAGGCGTCGCCCGGATCAGCGCCTCGCAGACCACCGCCAGCGCCATGGCCTGCGTCGCATGGCCCGAGGGGAAGGCGCCATGCCCCGGCGTGCCGATCAGCGGCGCCACCCGGGCATCCAGCTCTGACGGGCGGCGCACCGCGAAGACATGTTTCGGGATCATCGTCACCGGCCCGGCAATCGTCGGGATCAGGGCCAGAAGCTCCAGCGTCTTGGGGTTGCGCGCCGAGGTCAGCCCGAGGATATGGCCGAAATAGGCGGTAAAGGAGTCCATCTGGCTGAAGACCTCGGCCGAGCGGTCGGGGCGCTGGTCAGCATAATGGCGCACGATGTCGCATTGCGCGGCCATCGTGGCGGGCGAGGGCCTCTGCAGGGTCACCAGGGCATTGCCGTTCCAGGTCAGCGAGACCGAAGCGCCGTCCGGCGCCACCGCATGACCGACCTTCTGCGCGACGACCTGCTGGATCAGCAGCGCCCGGATCTCGGGCGCCCAGCGGCGCATGTTGGCGGGGGCATTGGCGGGCAGGGGCGCGACACCGGCAGGGTTCAGCGGGTCCAGCCCGGCGGCGTAAAGCATCGCCTCGGCCGAGGATTGCAGCCCGTCCTCCTGCCCCGGCCCGGCGGCGCCCATCCCGTGCATCCCATGCATGCCGTGCATTCCATGCATCCCGTGCATGCCATGCATCCCGTGGAGCGTCGAAAATCCCGCCATCCCGTCCTCCTTAGGTCAAACCGGCCTGCAACCTGTCTCTTATACACATCTCCGAGCCCACGAGACTAGGCATGATCTCGT
>CAMFIX010000227.1 GCA_945952425.1 uncultured Pseudorhodobacter sp.
GGCGCTCGACGGCGGCACGGGTAACGACAACATCGCTGGCACCGCGAATGACGAGATCATCAACGGCTTGGGCGGCAACGACACGCTCGATTCCTCCGGCGGCGGGATCGACACGCTTTACGGCGGCGACGGGAACGACTTCCTCTATGTCCGCACCGATTACGAGGCCTATGGCGGGGCGGGCAACGACACGCTCTTCGTCTATGGCGACAACCCCTCGGTGCTGGATGGCGGCGCCGACTACGACATCCTGCAATTCGGCAGCGGCTTTGACATCACCGGCGCCACGATCACCGGGATCGAGCAGCTGAACGCCTATGGCGACGGGCGGCTGACCACGGCGCAGCTGGGCAGCTTTGCGCTGATCTCGGGCTATGACACGGGCTATACCTCGGCCTCGCTGGTGCTGACGGCGGGCGGCACGGCCACGGTCAACCTGTCCAGCACGCTGACGAGCTATTTCCAGATCACCGGCTCCAGCCAGGCCGACCGGCTGACCTTCAACGCGAGCTATGTCTACAAGATTTATGCCTTGAAGAGGGGGCGCAACGACAAGGCCACCGGCGGGTCGGGCGACGACAGCCTGCGCGGCGAGGCGGGCAACGACACGCTGGTGGGCGGGCTCGGCAACGATTCCATCGACGGCGGCATCGGGGCCGACAGCCTCAGCGGCGGGGCGGGCAACGACACGCTGATCGCCACGGTCGGCGATACGGTGCTGGGCGGGGCGGATGACGACCTGATCTCGGTGAACTCCAGCGGCGTCGCCTCGATCTCGGGCAATGCCGGCAACGACACGTTGCGCACGGAATCGAGCTATGACCTGTCGTCCACGCTCATCACCGGCGACATCGAGCATTTCCAGGTCGGCGGCCAGACCTCGCTGACCACGACGCAGCTGGGGCTTTTCGGCGTGGTGGAGGGCTATAACAACACCTCGACCTATGCCACGGTCAAGCTGACGGCGGGGGGCACGGCGGCGGTGACGCTGGCCGATACGCTGACGCAGACCTTCACGGTCTACGGCTCGGGCCAGGCCGACCTTTTGACCTTTGCCGGGGGCCATGCCGGGGCGATCAGCGCCTCGCTGGGCGATGGCAACGACAGCATCCAGGGCTCGGACGGCAACGACTCGCTTTACGGCGAATTCGGCGCCGACACGCTGAACGGCGGCGCGGGCAACGATGTCCTGGACGGCGGCGACAGCCAGGACTTGCTGATCGGCGGCAATGGCGACGATTACCTCGTCATGCGCACGGGCGACAGCGGCCAGGGCGGCAGCGGCAACGACATGCTGTCGGTCGAGTCCAATTTCGCGTCTTCGCTGGATGGCGGGACGGGAACGGGCGACATCCTGCGCTTTGCCTCCAGCTATGACATCTCGGGCGCCACGCTGACGGGGATCGAGCAGCTGAACCTGAACGGCGCGGATTCGATGACGGCGAGCCAGCTGGCCATGTTCACCCGCGTGCAGGGCTATGCCGACAATTACACCACCGCCGGCGTCTATCTGACCGAGGGCGGCACGGCGGCGGTCAATGTGATGAACTTCCTGACCGGGGGCTTCTGGCTTTACGGGTCGACCGGGGCCGACCTGATCACGATCTCGTCCAGCTATAACTTCGCCGTCACCGCCTTCGGCTATGGCGGCAACGACAGCCTGGTGGGCGGGTCGGGCAACGACAACCTGAACGGCGGGCTCGGGGCCGATACGCTGATGGGCGGGGCGGGCAACGACACGCTGAACGGCGAGGCCGACGATGCGGCCGACCAGATCTTCGGCGGCAATGGCAACGATTATATCGCGGCGCGGTCGCATGACATCATCTCGGGCGATGCCGGGACCGATTTCATCGACATCTTCAGCAACGATGTCGCCTCGGTCGATGGCGGCACCGGGCAGGACACGCTGCGGGTCGGGGCGGGCTATGACATTTCCCAGACCGTGGTCACCGGGATCGAGCAGCTGAACCTCTATTACGGCGGGCGCGTGACGGCGGCGCAGCTGGACGGGGTCGGCACGGTCTCGGGCTATGACACGCCTTACACCAGCGCCTCGGTCAGCCTGTCGCAGGGCGGCACGGCGACGGTGCGGCTGTCCTCGACCCTGACCTCGGGCTTTACCCTGCAAGGGTCCAGCGATAACGACATCCTGACCTTCGTCACCTCGGCCACCACGGCGGTCAACGTGAACGGGGCCGAGGGCAATGACGTCATCACCGGCGGCAACGGGATGGATTCCATCGTCGGCGGGCTTGGCGACGACACGCTGGACGGCGGGAACGGCAACGACACGCTGGACGGCAGCATCGGCAACGACTCGCTCACGGGCGGGGCGGGCAACGACGTGCTGATCGGGCGCACCGGCAGCCGGCTCTTCGGCGGCAACGACGACGACCTGCTGTCGATCCAGGACAACGGCGTGGCCATCATCAACGGCGGATCGGGCAACGACACGTTGCGCACCGAATCCAGCTATGACCTGACCGGCGCCAGCATCGTCGGCGTCGAGGTTCTGGCGGTGAACTCGGTCTATCTGACCACGGCGCAGCTGAACCAGTTCGGCACGGTGACGGGCTACAGCCCCGGCACGACCTCGGCCTATCTGTACCTGACGGCGGGGGGGACGGCGACGCTGAACCTGTCGGCGACGCTGAGCTATGGCGTCACGATCTATGGCGCCAGCGATGCCGAGACGCTGACGGTGAACGCGGGTTATGCCGGGCGGGTCACCTTCAACGGCGGCTTCGGCGGCGACGTCATCACCGCGGGCGCCGGGCTGGATACGCTCAGCGGCAATGGCGGCAACGACATGCTCAGCGGCCTTGGCGGGGCGGATGCGCTTTATGGCGGGGCGGGCAAGGATACGCTCGTCGGCGGCGACGGCTCGGACAGCCTTTATGGCGGCGGCGGGCAGGACGTCTTTGCCTTCACCTCGAACACCCAGTCGAGCGCGGGCGCGCCGGACCAGATCTTCGACTTCGAAGGCGCAGGCGCGGCCAAGGGCGACATCATCGACCTGTCGGCCATCGACGCGGATGGCGGTCTGGGCACGCAGGACAGCTTCATCTTCGGCTCGACCGGGCTGGCGGGCCTGTCCATCGTCGATGACGGCGCGGGCAATACTCTGGTGCGCCTGAACACCAACAACGATGCCGCCTTCGAAGTGGTGATCAAGATCGTCGATGGCGGCGTGCTCTTCAGCGCCTATACCGCGGCCGATTTCATCCTTTGACGCAAGACCGATCTGCGGGGCCGCGCGCGGCGCGGCCCCGTTTGGCCCTTCTGCCATGGGGAATGGCATGCTAGGATGAACCTCTGGAAGAGGTTATCCATGCGCGACATCAAGCTCAAACTCACCCCGGTTGATCCTGTCTGGCAGCGCGTCCGCGAAGAGGCCGCCGCCGCCGTCGTCACCGAGCCGCTTCTGGGCGGGCTCGTCCATGCGAGCCTTCTGCACCATGCCAGCCTGGAGCGGGCCTTGGCCTATCGCTTCAGCCAGAAGCTCGCGAGCTCGGAGATGAGCGAGCAGATCCTGCGCGAGATCGCCGACGAGGCGCATGACGCCGACCCCGACCTTGGGCAATGCGCCCGGTCGGACATCATGGCGGTCTACGACCGCGACCCGGCCTGCCATCGCTTCCTGCAGCCCATGCTGTTCTTCAAGGGCTTCCAGGCGGTGCAGGCCTATCGGATCGGCCATTGGCTCTGGGGCCAGGGACGGCGCGACATGGCCTATTTCGTGCAGATGCGCGTGTCGGAGGTCTTTGGCGTCGACATCCATCCGGCGGCCAAGATCGGCAAGGGTCTGATGATCGACCACGCGCATTCCATCGTCATCGGCGAGACGGCGGTGGTGGGCGACAATGTGTCCATGCTGCATTCGGTGACCCTGGGCGGCACGGGCAAAGAGGACGGCGACCGCCATCCCAAGATCGGCAATGGCGTGCTGATCGGGGCGGGGGCGAAGGTTCTGGGCAATATCTCGATCGGCAATTGCTCGCGCGTGGCGGCGGGCTCCGTCGTGCTGGCCGATGTGCCGCCCTGCAAGACCGTGGCGGGCGTGCCCGCGCGGATCGTGGGCGAAGCGGGCTGCGACCAGCCGTCGGTCTCGATGGACCAGCGGCTGAAGGATTGCGACTGCGGCTGAGGGGCGGAGTAGGGGCTGGCCCCGACCTACGATCCGCGGTTAGGGTGGCCTCGGGCATGCGCCCTCGGCCCGCGCGGCGGTGGTGGCTGGAGGTGTTTCACACCCCTCCAGACGCCGCACCGATCATTGCTCGAACCAATGGCGCGATGATCGGCGCACGTGGGATATTTATGGACCATTGAAGGAGCAAGGGGCGCTTCGGGCCGCGTAGGTCGGGGGGCACCCCGACTCTCTTCGGATGGGGTTGCATGGCAAAAGGCCTGGGAGGTTGCTCCCGGGCCTTTCTTCCTGTTCGCAGAGCGGCCTCACGCCAGCATGGCCATCGGGTTTTCCAGAAGCTCCACGATGTGCTTCAGAAGCTCCGCCCCGAGCGCGCCGTCGATCACGCGGTGATCGAACGACAGCGTCATGTTCATCACCGTGGCCACGCCCAAGGTGCCGTCCTTCAGCACGACCGGCTTCTTGATCCCCGCGCCCACCGCCAGGATCGCGCCATGCGGCGGGTTGATGACGGCGTCGAAGCTGTCGATCCCCATCATCCCGAGGTTGGAGATCGCGAAACTGCCGCCCTGGTATTCGTGCGGCGCCAGCTTCTTGGTCTTGGCCCGGGTCGCGAGGTCTTTCATCTCGGCCGACAGGGCCGACAGCGTCTTCTTCTCGGCATCCTTCAGCACCGGCGTAAACAGCCCGCCCTCCACCGCCACGGCGACCGCGACATCGGAGGGTTTCAACTTGAGGATACGATCCCCCGCCCAGACGGCATTGGCATCGGGCACCGCCTGCAGGGCGACCGCGCAGGCCTTGACGACGAATTCATTAACCGAAAGCCTGACACCGCGGGATTCGAACCCCTCGCTCAGCTGCTCGCGGAAGGCCATCAGCGCATCGAGACGCACCTCGCGGCGCAGGTAGAAATGCGGGATGGTCTGCTTGGCCTCGGTCAGGCGGGCGGCGATCACCCGGCGCATCCCGTCCAAGGGCACTTCGGTGAAGGCGCGGTCGGCATACATTTTCAGCACGGTTTCCGTGGCCGGGCCCGTCGGCATGGCAGCCTTGGGCGCCGGTGCCGGAGCGGCAGCCGCCACGGGGGCAGGGGCCGCGACGGGGGCGGGGGCGGGGGCGGCTTTCGCCCCCTCGACATCCGAGCGCACGATGCGGCCATGCGGGCCCGAGCCCTGAACCTTGGTCAGGTCGAGGCCCTTCTCGGCCGCCAGGCGCCGCGCCAAGGGCGAGGCAAACACCCGCGCCCCTTCGGCCTTGGGTGCCGCCGGGGCCGCCGCGACGGCCGGAGCCGCCGCCACGGGCGCCGGGGCCGCAGCCACCGGGGCGGCCGCCTTCGGCGCGGCATCCGCGCTTTCGCCCTCTTCCACCAGCACGGCGATGGGCGTGTTCACCTTCACCCCCGCCGTCCCTTCGGCCACCAGGATGCGGCCGAGGATGCCCTCGTCCACCGCCTCGAACTCCATCGTCGCCTTGTCGGTCTCGATCTCGGCGA
>CAMFIX010000228.1 GCA_945952425.1 uncultured Pseudorhodobacter sp.
ACTTCAGCGGCTCCTATGGCTATTCGATGGAGTAAGCCCATGATCCGCAACAGCTTTCTGATTACCGCCCTTCTGGCTTTGGCCGCCTGCAGCACGGGCGAGGTGGGCTCTGAAGTCGACGAGGGCGCCTTCGGCTCGCCCACGATGATGAACTCGGTGGCCATGATGAACGAAGGCCAGGCGACCGAGATGCTGGGCAACCGCTTCAACTCGGAAAACAACACCACGGTGCATTTCGCCTTCAACTCCGATCAGCTGACCGCCGAGGCCAAGTCGGTCCTGGCCGCACAGGCCGCCTGGATCAGGAAATTCCCCGAGGTGAAGTTCTCGGTCTATGGCCATACCGACCTGGTGGGCTCCGAGGCCTATAACAAGGGCCTCGGCCTGCGCCGGGCGCAAGCGGTGGTGGCATACCTGTCCACCCAAGGCATCTCGCGCAACCGTCTGCAGGCGCTGGTCTCTTACGGCGAGACGCGCCCCGTGGTCGAAACCCAAAAGCCCGAAGAGCGCAACCGCCGCGCCGTCACCACCGTGGCGGGCTTTGCCAAGGGCTATGCCGGCCAGCTGAACGGCAAATATGCCGCGATCATCTTCCGCGATTACATCGAAAGCGGGCAAAGGTCGATCAGCCAGACGACCCAGGTCAACAGCGAGCTGGCCCCGACCAAGTAAGCGACCGTCTGGAACAAAGGCCCCCCTCGCCGGGGGCCTTTTGCATTCCCCGAACCGATTGTTCACGCCCTTTCGTCAAAACCCCTGCCCCGGCCAAATTCCCCGGTTTCACAGCAATTCAGCCCCAATCTCGCCACCTTCGACCGGCAGTTTCACGTCCAGGGGGCACGTGTGTCGACCGAGAAGAGTCGACCCGGGCCAGGGTGGGGCGGACTGTCGTCCTCTCCGTTTCGGGCATTTGATTGAGGATGGACCCATGTCGAGCGTTGCGAATCTTCAGCCGGAGCCGGCGGCGATCCTGGCCTGCACGATCAGCCGGGATGTGCAGAATTTCGACCTGTTGATCGACGACATGGAAATCGAGCTCGGCGAAAGCTGGGGCGATCTGTCTTTCGAGGATGCGGCGGTCTTTCTGGATCAGCCCGACAGCCAGACGCTGGAATTCGTGGTCATCGCGGTGGATGCCGAGGACGAGGGCGACCTTGCCCGCATCACCGACATCATCCGCCAGGCGAAAGCCAAGACGATCAAGGTGTTGATCGTCGCCAACCAGATCGGGCCGATGGCCTTGCACCAGCTTCTGCGGCTGGGGGCCGACGATTTCCTGCCCTACCCGCTGCCGGAAGGGGCGCTGCACGAGACGATCGAGCGCATCCGCAAACCCGCGCCGCCCGCCGTCCTGACCACCCATGCCACGACCGAGCCCGAGGCGGCCCATCCCGGCTTCAAGGCCAAGGGCGACCGCGACGGGGTGCTCCTGCCGGTCCATGGGCTGTGCGGCGGGTCGGGCGCTTCGACCTTCGCGACCAACCTCGCGTGGGAGCTGGCCTCGATGCCCGGCGATGCGCCGCGCGTCTGCCTGGTCGATCTGGATTTCCAGTTCGGCACCGCGGCCACCTACCTCGACCTGCCGCGCAAGGAGCAGGTTTACGATTTCCTCTCGGATGCCAATGGCGCGGACAGCGATGCGCTGTTGCAGGCCATGGTGACCTTCAACGACAAGCTGCATGTCCTGACCGCGCCGCAGGACATGCTTCCCTTGGACATCATCGGCCCCGAAGAGATCGCGCGCATCCTCGATATGGCGCGGGCGAATTTCGACTTCGTCATCATCGACATGCCAAAAACCGTGGTGGCCTGGACCGAGGCCGTCCTGTCGCGCGCCCATGTCTATTTCGCGCTGCTGGAGCTGGACCTGCGCTCGGCCCAGAACGTGTTGCGCCTGGTGCGCGCGCTGAAGGCCGAGGGGCTGCCGCATGAAAAGCTGCGCTATGTGCTGAACCGCGCGCCGAAATTCACCGATCTTGGCGGGAAAAGCCGGGTCAAGCGCATGGCCGAAAGCCTGGACATCGCCATCGAGCTGCAACTGCCCGATGGCGGCTCGGCCGTGACGCAGGCCAATGACCACGGGCTGCCCTTGTCGGAGACCGCGGCCAAAAACCCTCTGCGCAAGGAAATCCAGAAGCTGGCCAAATCCTTGTTCGACCTGAACAAATCCGTCGAAACCGCTCGCAAGTAACCATTTCCGGGGGCCTTCATGTTCTCTCGCTTCAAGAAAAACGAACCGGCGCAGGCCAAGCCCGCCATGGCGCCCGTGGGCTCAGGCGCTCCGGCGGCCCGTGCCGGTGCCGCCCCTGCCCCGGCCCCCAAGGTCGCGACCCCGGCCCGCCAGGCGCCCGCCGCGGCGCCGGCCGAGGTCATCGCCAACGACAAGGAGCGCAAGCGCAAAGAGCGCTTGATGGAGCTGAAGGTCGAGCTGCACAAGCGCCTGCTCGACAACCTGAACCTCGCCGCGCTGGAATCGGCCACCGAGGCCAGCCTGAAGACAGAAATCGCCGACATTTCCTCGGAAGCCCTGAACGAGATGTCGGTGTCCTTGAACTCCACCGACCGCGCCCAGCTGAACCAGGAGCTTTACGACGAGGTCATGGGCCTCGGCCCGCTGGAGCCATTGCTGAAGGACGAGTCGGTCAACGACATCCTGGTGAACGGCCCCCAGCGCGTCTTCGTCGAGCGGAAGGGCAAGCTGGAGCTGACCGACATCACCTTCAAGGATGAGCGCCACCTTCTGCGCATCATCGACAAGATCGTGAGCGCGGTGGGTCGCCGGGTCGACGAAAGCAACCCCTATTGCGACGCGCGTCTTGCGGATGGCAGCCGCTTCAACTGCATGGTGCCGCCGGTGGCGGTGGATGGCAGCCTGGTTTCCATCCGGAAGTTCAAGAAGGAAAAGCTGAAGGTCCAGGATCTGGTCAACTTCGGCGCCTTCACCGAAGAGATGGCGCTTTACCTGCAGGCGGCTGTGTCCTGTCGGCTGAACGTGATCGTCTCGGGCGGGACGGGTTCGGGGAAGACGACGACGCTGAACGCTTTGTCCTCCTTCATCGACAACCATGAACGTGTGCTGACCATCGAGGATACGGCGGAACTTCAGCTGCAACAGGTCCATGTCGGCCGGATGGAAAGCCGCCCGCCGAACGTCGAAGGCAAGGGCGCGGTGACGCAGCGGGATTGCTTGCGCAACGCCCTGCGGATGCGGCCCGACCGCATCATCGTCGGCGAAACCCGCGGCGAGGAAGTCATCGACATGTTGCAGGCGATGAACACCGGCCACGACGGCTCGATGACCACGATCCACGCCAACAGCGCCCGCGACGGGATTTCCCGTCTGGAAAACATGGTCGCCATGGCCGGGATCGAAATGCCGCTGAAGGCCGTGCGGTCGCAGATCGCATCCGCCGTCAACCTGATCGTGCAGGCCAGCCGCCTGCAGGACGGCTCGCGCCGGATGGTTTCGATCACCGAGATCACCGGCATGGAAGGCGAGGTCATCTCGATGCAGGAGGTTTTCCGCTACGAGCGCCTCGGCGTCGAGCCCAATGGCAAGATCATCGGCCGTTTCAACGCGACCGGCGTGCGCAGCCACTATTCCGAACGTTTCCGGCAGTGGGGCTTCGACCTGCCGCCGTCGATCTATGAACCCATCCAGTAAGGCCGCATCATGTCGATCAGCGCCGCACCGCTTATCTATATCCTGATCTTCGTCGCCGTGGTCTTCCTGGTGGAGGGCCTGTATCTGACCGTCTTCGGCAAGTCGATCCAGCTGAACTCCCGCCTGTCGCGCCGCCTGGCGCTTCTGGAAAAGACGCAAGACCGCGAAAAGGTGCTGGAACAGCTCCGCAAGGAGATGTCGCAGCACATGAATTCGCGGGGCATTCCGCTCTATTCGCTGCTGGCCTCCAAGGCACAGAAGGCCAATATCGCCTTCACGCCCCAGCAGCTGATCCTGATTATGGTCGGCCTCGCCTTCTTTGCCTTCATCGGCCTGACCATCGGCACCGAGGCTTCGCCGGTCGTGCGCATCGGCATCGCGATCGCAATGGGGGTCGGCGGGGTCTATGTCTGGGTCAACAACAAGGCCAAGAAGCGCATGTCGCTTCTGGAGGAACAGCTGCCCGATGCCGTCGAACTGATGGTGCGGAGCCTCCGCGTCGGCCATCCGTTTTCGTCCGCCATCGGCAATGTGTCGAAGGAAATCTCCGATCCGCTCGGCACCGAATTCGGCGTCATCGCAGACGAGGCCTCTTACGGCCGCGACGTGGCCGAAAGCCTGAAAGCCTTTGCCGAGCGGATGGACAACCAGGATTTGCGCTTCCTCGCCGTCGCCGTGACCATCCAACAGCAATCGGGCGGCAACCTGGCCGAGATCCTGGACGGCCTGGCCAAGGTGATCCGGGCGCGCTTCAAGCTCTTCCGCCGCGTCAAGGCAATCACCGCCGAGGCCAAGTGGTCGGGCGGGTTCCTGTCGGCCTTCCCGCTGGGTGCGCTCGTGATGATCAACGTCATCCAGCCGCATTACTATGACGACGTGAAAGAGACGGCGGCCTTCATTCCCGCCTGCCTGATCGTCGGTGTGCTTCTGACCGTCAACGTGATCTTCATGAAGATCATGGTCAACATCAAGGTGTGACGTCCATGCTCGACAACCTCTCCGCCACGCTGACCGCCAAGTTCGGGCCGCTCGGGCCGCTGTATGTGGTGGGCCTCCTGGGCCTCCTGCTGATCCTGGCCGTGCTGCCCCAGGTCTTGAAGCGCAAGGCCGAACCTTTCGACAAGCTCAAGGCGATGCGCGCGCCCTCTGCCGATCCCAAGGGCAAGGGCCAGACCCTGCGCCGGGGCGACAACAAGGTCGACAAGCTGCAGAAGTTCTCGGCCTTCCTGGAACCGCAGGACGCCGAGACCATGTCGGCCGCCCGCCTGCGCATGCTGCGCGCCGGCTATTCCAACAAGAACGCCGTGCGCATGTTCCACTTCGCGCAATTCGCGCTGGGGATCGGGCTTTTGATCGCCGGGCTGATCTATATGACCATCGTCAGCCAGCATCAGACGGTGACGACGCAGTTCAAGATCCTCGTCACGCTGATCCCGGGCGCCTGCGGGTATTACCTGCCGCAATACTGGATCACCCGCCGCGTGGGCGAACGGCAAAAGCAGATCATTCAGGGCTTTCCCGATGCGCTGGACCTGATGCTGGTCTGCATCGAGGCCGGGCAGTCGCTGGACCAGTCGATCAACCGCATGGCGCGCGAAACCCGGGCGGGCTATCCGGCGCTGGCCGACGAGCTGGACACGGTCAGCCAAGAGGTCAAGGCCGGGAAAGAGCGCGTCGCGGTGCTGAAAGACATGGCCGAGCGGGTGAACGTGCCCGACGTCTCCTCTTTCGTCACCACGCTGGTGCAATCGGCCACCTACGGCACCTCGATCGCCGAGGCACTTCGGGTCTATTCGTCCGAAATGCGTGACAAGCGCGTGATGCGGGCCGAAGAAAAGGCCAACACCTTGCCGACCAAGCTGACCTTGGGCACAATGCTCTTCACGGTGCCGCCGCTGATGATCATCCTGATCGGGCCTTCGGTGATGGGCATTCAAAAGATGTTGTCGATGGGGTCGCACTGACCC
>CAMFIX010000229.1 GCA_945952425.1 uncultured Pseudorhodobacter sp.
GCTCCAAGCCTCTGACATCGCACGGAATTGCGGGTCGCCCGCCTCGATCCGGCGCCGTTGCGTCACCTTCAGCGCGTCCTTCTCGATCACGCACAAATCCAAGGGCATCCCCACCGACAGGTTCGAGCGCAGCGTCGAATCCATCGACAACAGCACCGCCTTTTGCGCATCGGCCAGCGACGTGCCGGGCTTCACAACCCGGTCCAGGATCGGCTTGCCGTATTTGTGCTCGCCGATCTGCAGAAACGGCGTGTCCTCGGTCGCCTGGATGAAATTCCCCTCGGGATAAACCAGGAAAAGCCGCATCTGCCCGCCCTTCCTCTGCCCCGCCACGATCAGCGAGGCCGTCGCCCCCTGTTTCATCGCGTTCAGCTTCTCGTCGATCTCGCCCCGCGTCGCGGCCAGCGTGTTGCCGATGATCGTCGCGGCCTTCAGAAGCGTCGGCGCCTTCAGGATCGAGGTCTCCTCGCTCGCATCGGGGTCGTCAATCGCCTCCTGCAGCCGGGCCATGGCGGTTTGCGTCACCGACAACGACCCCGCCGTCATCACCACGATGACGCTCTCCCCCGGCTTTTCGAAGAAGAACATCTTGCGATAGGTCGAGATATTGTCGAGCCCGGCATTGGTGCGCGTGTCCGACAAGAGCACCAGCCCGGCATCGAGGCAGAGCCCCACGCAATAGGTCATGACTTCCTCCGTATCTGCGGCCGGACCCTATTGCTGCGTTGCGAGAACCGCAACTGTCACGTCAAGAATTTCACTGCCAGTGGAACGGGCCGAGCCGCGGATCGGGGCGGCCTCGGCGGCATCCAGGCCCGAGCCCAGCCGCACATAGCGCGCATCGGGGCAGCAGGCATTGGCCGCATCGAACCCCACCCAGCCGAGGCCCGGTATCCACAATTCCGCCCAGGCATGGGCCGCCTGATGGGCTTTGCCCTCGTCATCGGCCAAAAGGTAACCCGAGACATAGCGCGCCGGGATCAGGTTGGCGCGGGCCACGGCGCAGAGGATATGGGCGTGGTCCTGGCAGACGCCCTCGCCGGCCTCCAAGGCCTCGGCGGCTGTCGTATGGGCCTTGGTGGCGCCGGGCGTATAGGTCACGGCCTCGGTCACCGTGCGGCTGAGAAGGTGGGCGGCGGAAAGCCGGTTCTCGGCGCCTTCGGCCACTTTGGCCAAGGTGCCGAGACCGCCCGCGGGTTCGGTCAGCTTGCTGTCGCGCAGATAGGCCTCGACCGGCACGCTTTCGCGGTGGCCGCGCAGCACCCCGGCCAGGTCGGTCGTCGCGACCTTGCCGCGCACCCGGACCTCGATCTCGGAAACCGGGCCCTTGACCGACCAGCCTTGCACGAAATCCCCCGCCCCGTCGCGAAAGCCGCCCCCCGCCACCCCGCCCGAGACCGTCACCTGCCAGTCGATCACCTGCTGGCCGTCATGGGTCGAGGGCGTCAGCCTATGGCTTTGCACCACGCCGCGCACCGGCGCGTCGTAGCGATAGCGGGTCAGGTGGTCGATCAGCAGCAGCATCACATGTCCCCGGAAAGATAGCTGTCATGCACGGCGCCCGCCAATCCGGCCGTCTCGGCGATGAAGCGCGACAGGAAGTCGTGCAGCCCCTCGTCGAAAATCGCCTCGGGCGTGGCGGCGTTCAGGCCGTCGATCAGGGCGGCGGCGCGGGTCTGGGCCTCGGTCTGGCGGCCGTAAAGGCTGGCCAGGTGGGTCAAGGCGGTCGAAATCTCCTGCCCGCAGGTCATCAGGGCGCGGGGGCAGGCCGGGTTCAGGATCAGGAAATGGGCGATCTTGGCCGCCGTCAGGTCGCCGCCATAGGCCCAATGGAAGGCCCGGTTCAGGTTCAAGGCGCGCAAGAGCATCGCCCATTGGTCGTTTTCCGCCCCCGCCCCGATCACCCCCGCCCGCGGCAGCAGCACGTAATATTTCACGTCGATGATCCGCGCCGTCGCATCCGCGCGCTCAATCGCAAAGCCGAGGTTCAGGAAGTCATAGCCGTCGTTTCGCAGCAAGGTCGCGTCGATGGCGCCGCGCACCATCGCGGTGTGCTTCACCGTCCAGTCGGTCAGCCGCGACAGCTCCAGCTGGCTGCGCGGCGTGCGCTCGATCTGGCGCAACTCCTGGAAGGCGGTGTTCAGCGCATCCCAGACCTGCCCCGTCAGCGCCGTCCGCACGATCCGACCGTTTTCCCGGGCGGCGGTGATGCAAGAGGCGATGGAGGAGGCGTTGTCGCGGTCGAAGAACAGGAAGCTCTCGATGTTCCGCTGGGCGAAGCTGTCGTATTTCTTCTGAAAGGCCGCGGTCTGGCCGGTGGCGTTCAGGATCGATTCCCATTCGTTGCGGAAGCCCTGCGCCGTCGGCAGCAAGGACATCCGCGCGCCGACCTCCAAGAGTCGGGCCAGGGTTTCGGCGCGCTCCATGTAGCGGGCGATCCAGTAAAGGTTGTCGGCGGTTCTGGACAGCATCTTCTTACTCCGCCAAGACCCAGGTGTCTTTCACCCCGCCACCCTGCGAGGAGTTCACGACCAGCGAGCCCTCGCGCAGCGCCACCCGCGTCAGGCCCCCCGGCACCAGCTCGATCCGCTCGCCCACCAGGCAATAGGGCCGCAGGTCGACATGGCGCGGCGCCACGCCTTCCTCGACGAAAGTTGGGGTCGTGGACAGCGAAAGCGTCGGTTGCGCGATGTAGTTGGACGGGTCTTTCAGGATCTTCAGCCGGAAGGTCTCGATCTCGTCCCTGGTGGATTTCGGCCCGACCAGCATGCCATAGCCGCCCGAGCCATGGACCTCTTTCACCACCAGCTCGCCCAGGTTGGCCAGCACGTGTTTCAGGTCGCCCTCTTCGGCACATTTCCAGGTGGGGACATTCTGCAGGATCGGCTCTTCGCCGAGGTAAAAGCGCACCATTTCGGGCACATAGGTATAGACCGCCTTGTCGTCGGCCACGCCTGCCCCGGGGGCGGAACAGATGGACACCCCGCCCGAGCGGTAGACATCCATCAACCCCGGCACGCCCAGCATCGAGTCGGGACGGAAGCACAACGGGTCGAGGAAGGCATCGTCGATCCGGCGATAGATCACATCCACCCGCTTCGGCCCTTCGGTCGTGCGCATATAGACGAAGGCGCCATCGACGAAGAGATCGGCCCCCTCGACGAGTTCGACCCCCATCAGGTCGGCCAGGAAAGAGTGCTCGTAATAGGCCGAGTTGAAATGGCCGGGCGTCAGGATCACCACGGTCGGATCGCCCTCGCATTTCGCGGGCGCCACCGATTTCAGCGTGCGACGGAGCAGGTCGTGATAGCGATCCACCGGCTCGATCCGGGTTTCACGGAAGAGGTCGGGGAACATCCGCATCATCATCTCGCGGGATTCCAGCATGTAGCTGACGCCCGAAGGCGTGCGGCAATTGTCCTCCAGCACGTAGAAATCCGTGGGGCCGGTGCGGACGATGTCGATGCCGACGATATGGGAATAGACCCCCTTCGGCGGCACGAAGCCGCAGACGGCGCGCTCGTAGGCCTCGTTCTGATAGACCAGGTTGGCGGGGATGCGCCCGGCCCGGATGATCTCTCCGCGGCCATAGACATCGGTCAGAAAGGCATTCAGTGCGCGGGCCCTCTGCTTGATGCCGCGGTCGAGCTTGGCCCATTCGGCATGGGTGAAGACGCGGGGGAACATGTCGAAGGGGATCAGCCGGTCGGGGTCGCCGCCCTCGCCATAGACGGCGAAGGTGATGCCGATGCGACGGAACAGCGCCTCGGCCTCGGCCTGTTTCTGGATGCGCAGATCGGCCGGCATCGCCTGCATCCAGGCCGCAAGCCCCGCATAGGGCGGGCGCGTCTGATCGCGCTCATACATCTCGTTGAAATAGGTCATGAGGCGGGCCTCCCTTTGGGGCCAGTAAAGCCGGGGGAAGGGCCGGGCGGAAGGGGGGTGAGCGGGAAAAAGATGCAGGGCCGGAAAACTGCCTGAAATTTGGGCGCAAGCGGCGCGCTGCGTAGGTCGGGGCCTGCCCCGACTCTCGCAGGGAGAGTCGGGGTAACCCCCGACCTACGTTGCCGGGCGCGGCGCGGCGCCCTATCTTCGGCCCCATGGACCTTATCATCCGCCGCCCGGAGGGGCTTTACTGCCCCCTGGGCGATTTCTTCATAGACCCGATGCGCGCGGTGCCCCGGGCGCTGGTCACCCATGGTCATTCCGACCATGCGGCGCGGGGGATGGGGGCCTATCTCTGCACCCAAGGCACGCTGCCGGTGATCCGCCACCGGCTGGGGCGGATCAATGCCGAAGGGATCGCCTATGGCGAAAGGCGGCGGATCGGCGATGTGGTGGTCTCGTTCCACCCGGCCGGCCATGTGCCGGGCTCGGCCCAGATCCGCATCGAGGCGGGGGCCCAGGTCTGGGTGGCGGGCGGCGATTACAAGGTCGAGGCCGACCGGCTCTGCGAGCCCTTCGAGCCCGTCGCCTGCGATGTCTTCCTGACCGAGACGACCTTCGGCCTGCCGATCTTTCACTGGCAGCCCGAAGAGGCCGTGCTGGAGGGGATGGCGGCCTGGTGGCGGGCCAATGCGGCGGAGGGGCTGGGCTCGGTCGTGCTGGCCTATTCCTTCGGCAAGGCGCAAAGGCTGATGGCGGGGCTGGCGGAGGCGGGGCGGATCGCGGCGCATCCGACCGTGGCCGCGATGACGGAGGTCTTGCGCGGGGCGGGCTACGCTCTGCCGCAACTGGGGCCGGTGCAGCCCGGCGCGCTGGTGATCGCGACGCCGCAGGGGATGGCGTCCGACTGGGCGCTGGGGCTTGGGCCGCATCGGGTCGCGGCGGCCTCGGGCTGGATGGCCCTGGCGGCGCGGCGCAAGGGGGTGGATCGCGGCTTCGTCCTGTCGGACCATGCCGATTTCAGCGGGCTTTGGGCCGCGGTGCAGGCCACGGGCGCGGGGCGCGTGATCTGCCTGCACGGGTTCACGAAGGCCTTCGCCGCCTGGCTGGACGCCCGGGGCCTTCGGGCCGAGGCCTGGTGAAGGGGGCCTGCGTGGAAGAGCTTGCGGCATTCCTGGAGGGCGGCGCGGCGACCGGCGCGCGCTTTGCCGCCTGGGGCTTTGCCGACCCGGCCCTGGCGCGCGCGGTGCTGGCCGGGCGCAAGGTGATGGCGGCGGGCGAGATCCTCGCCCGCGTGGCCGAGGGCCTGCCCGCGGCGGTCCTGGCCGAATGCCTGGCCGCCTGCGCCGACCGGGCCGAGGCGGCGGCGCTGCTGATGGGCCCCGCGGGGCCGGGCGGGGTCACGCTGGAGGAGGTGCAGGCGGTGGGCCCCGAGGGGCTCTTGCCGCTGGCCGCCCGTATGACGGCGGTGGAGCGCGCTTGGCTCTTCCGCCTCGTCTCGGGGCGTCGGCGCGACATCCTGACCGAGACGACCGAGGGCGCGGGCGAATGCCTGGCCGTGCTGACGATGATCGAGGACGCGGCGGGCCAATTCGCCCTGCGGCGGGGGAACGGCTTCGTGCCGCTGGCGAAACTGCCGCTGGGGCCCCATGCGCCCGAGGTCATGGCCTGGGCGCGGGGAGCCGTGCTGGAAAAATTCGGCCCCCTGCGCGCGGTCCGGGCC
>CAMFIX010000230.1 GCA_945952425.1 uncultured Pseudorhodobacter sp.
CTCCAGACCTCCCCGTGGGATATTTGAGCCAGTATGAAAGGAGCAAGGGGCGCGCGCGGAAAGCGGCGCGCCTTGCGACATTTGGGGACCGATGAAGGGCGAGAGCCGCCTTTCCATTCATCTGCCCATAAACAGCCGATCATCGCGCCATGGGTCCGAGCGAGGATCGGCGCGGCGGTCCGGGAGGGTGTGAAACCCTCCCGGGGGTCGGGCAAGCGGACGCTTAATGCGAAGTGCAAATCGCCGAGATCGAAAAAGCGCGGGGCGCGCAGATTTCCCTTGGGCTTTGGGGCGGGCGCTGGTAGAAGGCGCGCCATGACGGGCAAAAGCATCATCATCTGCTGCTGCATTACCGGCTGACATCGGTCAGGCGGCCCGTCCTTCGTATCCCATCGAAACCGGACCGCCTGTCCCAGGCCTTGGAGGGATCATGGGTATCAGGCTGCACAATTCGGCGAGCCGGACGAAGGAAGACTTCGTGCCGATCGACCCTTCCAACGTGCGGATGTATGTCTGCGGGCCGACGGTCTATGACCGCGCCCACCTTGGCAATGCGCGCCCCGTCGTGGTTTTCGACGTGCTCTATCGGCTCTTGCGCCATGTCTACGGGCCGGGCGCGGTGACCTATGTCCGCAACTTCACCGATGTGGACGACAAGATCAACGCCACCGCCCGGGCGCGGAAAGCGGCAGGCGATGCGCGGCCGCTGGAGGCCCTGATCCGCGAGCGGACCGAAGAGACCATCGGCTGGTATCATGCCGACATGGATGCCCTGGGGGCCCTGCGGCCGAACGTGGAGCCGCGGGCGACCGATTACATCGGCCAGATGATCGCGATGATCGCGGGGCTGATCGCGGGGGGCCATGCCTATGAGAAGGCGGGTCATGTGCTCTTTCGCGTGCGGTCCTATGCGGATCATGGGCGGCTTGCGGGGCGGTCGGTCGATGACATGATCGCGGGGGCGCGGGTCGAGGTGGCGCCCTTCAAGGAAGACCCGATGGATTTCGTGCTGTGGAAGCCTTCGGACGCCGATCTGCCGGGCTGGCCATCGCCTTGGGGCCGGGGGCGGCCGGGGTGGCATATCGAATGCTCGGCGATGAGCCATGAATTGCTGGGGGCGGAGTTCGACATCCATGGCGGGGGCCTGGACCTGCAATTCCCCCATCACGAGAACGAAATCGCCCAAAGCCGCTGCGCCCATCCGGGGCATGGTTTCGCCAAGGTCTGGATGCACAACGAGATGCTGCAGGTCGAGGGCAAGAAGATGTCCAAGAGCCTGGGGAATTTCTTTACGGTCAGGGATTTGTTGGGGTCAGAGCCTGGAGGGATTCCCGGACATGTCATCCGCTATGTCTTGATGATGACCCATTACCGCAGCCCGATGGACTACACGAACGAGAAGGCGGTGACCGCCGGCTCCAAGCTTGACGACTTTATTGGCCTCGTGGCCCAGTTTGCCGACCTGGACAGGCTCGATGAAATCAGTGTGCCGGAGGCGGTCGTGGCCGCCCTATTCGACGATCTGAACACCCACCTTGCCCTCGCTGAGTTGGACCGCATGGCGAACAATGCCGAATGGAACGGTCTGGCGAAGGCGCTTGATTTTCTCGGCCTGATTTCGGTGGCAGCGATGATGGATGAACGGTCCAGGCGCACAGCGGCCGATGATCGGCTTGTGGTGTTCAAAGGACGGCTAACGTCGCTCCGTGAGATCGCCAAGACCACCAAGGACTTCGCCCCCATCGATGCCCTGAAATCCACCCTCATCGCCGCAGGGGTAGAGGTTCGCATGTCCAAGGACGGGGTCGAACTTGTGGCCGGTCCCGGCTTCGATCCAGCCAAGCTGGAGTCGCTCTGATGCGCGATTTTTCTGCGAAAAATCAAGATGACACCCCCTTCTGCGAGACCGATTTTTCGCAGAAAAATTGCAGGCTTCGGGACTGACATGGAACGCCTCTACCTCTTCGACACCACGCTGCGCGACGGCCAGCAGACCCAGGGCGTCCAGTTCTCCACGCCTGAGAAAATCCGCATCGCCCGCGCGCTCGACGCCTTGGGCCTGGACTATATCGAGGGCGGCTGGCCCGGCGCCAATCCGACCGACAGCCTCTTCTTCGCCGAGGCGCCTGACACCCGCGCCACGATGACGGCTTTCGGGATGACCAAACGGGTGGGCCGCTCGGCCGCCAATGACGATGTGCTGGCGGCGGTGCTGGATGCGGGCACGCCGGCGGTTTGTCTCGTGGGCAAGAGCCACGAGTTCCACGTCACCACCGCGCTTGGCGTCACCCTCGAGGAAAACGCCCAGGCCATCGCGGAAAGCTTTGCCCATGTCGTCTCCAGGGGCCGCGAGGCGCTGTTCGATGCCGAGCACTTCTTCGACGGCTACAAGGCCAACCCCGCCTATGCGCTGACCTGCCTGCGCGCGGCACTCGACGCAGGCGCCCGTTGGCTGGTTCTGTGCGACACCAACGGCGGCACGCTTCCGGCCGAGGTGCATCGCATCGTCACCGAGGTGATTGCCTCGGGCATCCCCGGCGACCGGCTCGGCATCCATTGTCATGACGACACCGGCCATGCGGTGGCCAATTCGCTGGCGGCCGTCGATGCGGGGGTGCGCCAGATCCAGGGGACGCTCAACGGGCTGGGAGAGCGTTGCGGCAATGCCAACCTGACGACGATCCTGCCCACGCTTCTCTTGAAAGAGCCCTACCGCAGCAAATACCAGACCGGGGTCAGCCCGGAGGGTCTGCGCGGCCTTTTGCGCGACAGCCGCATGCTGGACGACATCCTGAACCGCGTCCCCGCCCGGCAGGCGCCCTATGTCGGGGCATCGGCCTTTGCCCACAAGGCGGGGCTGCATGCCAGCGCGATCCTGAAGAACCCCTCGACCTATGAACATGTCGACCCGGCGCTTGTCGGCAACGACCGCGTCATCCCGATGTCGAACCAGGCCGGGCAGAGCAACCTGCGCACCCGGCTCGTCCAGGCGGGCATCGAGGTGGCGCCCGGCGATCCGCGCCTTGGCCGCATCCTCGACCAGGTGAAAGAGCGCGAGGACCAGGGTTACGCCTATGACGGCGCCCAGGCCTCGTTCGAACTCCTGGCCCGGCGCGCGCTTGGCCTTTTGCCGAGCTTCTTCGAAATCCTGCGCTATCGCGTGACGGTCGAAAGGCGCAAGTCCTCCTCCCATGGCGTGGTGACGATTTCGGAAGCCGTGGTCGTGGTGAAGATCGGCGACCAGGTCGTGATGTCGGTCAGCGACAGCGCCTCGGACACCAAGGAGGACAACGGGCCGGTCAATGCGCTGGCCAAGGCGCTGGCCAAGGATCTGGGGCCCTATCAGGGGGTGATCGACGACATGAACCTCGTCGATTTCAAGGTGCGGATCACCGGCGACGGGACCGAGGCGGTCACCCGTGTCATCATCGACAGCGAGGACGGCGCGGGGCGGCGCTGGTCCACGGTGGGGGTCAGCGCGAATATCGTGGACGCCTCTTTCGAGGCGCTGCTGGATGCGATCACCTGGAAGCTGGTGCGGGATGTGACCTCGGGCGAGGGGCAAGGTGGCTGAGCTTTCCGACCTGGTGGCCCGCGGCGATCCCGATCGCTTTGCCGCGACCATGGCGATGGCGCCGGGGCTGCGGGCCAGGCTCTGGCCGCTCTGGGCCTTCAACCTGGAGGTCGCGCGGGCGCCCTGGGTGGCAAGCCAGCCGCTGATCGCCGAGATGCGGCTGCAGTTCTGGGCCGAGGTGGTCGAGGAGGCCACGCCCCGCGCGCATGAGGTCGCAACGCCCCTGCAGGCGCTTTTGGCCGAGGTGCCGGACCTGGGGCCGATCCTCTCCCGGCTGATCGCGGCGCGGCGGCTGGACATCGCGCGCGAACCGTTTTCCGATACCGCCTTCGACAGCTATCTCGAAGACACCGCGGCGGGGCTGATGTGGGCCGCGGCGCGTCTTGCGGGGGCGCCGCCTGCCGCCGAGACCGCCTTTCGCGCGCTCGGCTGGGCCGCGGGACTCGCGAATTTCCTGCGCGCTTTGCCCGAGCTGCAGGCGCGCGGCTGGCAGCCCATCGACGCCAGCCCCGAGGCCTTGCGGCAGAAGGCAGGCGAGGGGTTGAACCACCTGGCCATCGCCCGGGCGCAGCGGGGCGAGATGGGGCCCGCGGCGCCGGTGGCCTTGGTCGGCTGGCAGGCGGGCGGGCTTCTGGCGATGGCGGTGCAGAATCCGGGGCGCGTGGTGGAGGGGACGCTGCGGCTGTCGGAATTCCGCAGGCGCGGCGGGCTCTTGTGGGCGGCGTTCAGCGGGCGGGTGTGACGCGCCGGGGGCCAGCCCCCCATGCCATGGGTTTCTTGAACCCATGGCGAAACCCTGGACAAACCCCCGGGATATTTGGGCAATTAGGAAAGCCGGGGTTAAAGGTCTTTCAGAAACCGCTTCGACGGGTTCGGAATCGGACGATAGCCCTGGGCCTGGTAGAACTCCTGCGCCGCAAGGTTCTCGGCCGCCGTGCCGATGATGAGATAACGGCAGCCCATCTGCCGGGCGAGGTCTTCCGCGCCCGCCAGCATCGCCCGCCCGACACCCTGCCCCCGCGCGTCTTCCGCGACGAAGAGGTGATGCAGGTCCAACCCCCGCTCGCCATGCTGCAGCCGGGCAAGCGGCAAAAGTGCTGCGTATCCGATCAGCCCCCGGGCCTCGGCGACCAGCACATGAAACCAGGGCACCGGCCCGAAGAGATCGCCCGCCAGCGTCGCGGCGCTCAGCCGCGGCGCATCGCCGTGATGCCGCGCCAGGGCCGCGACCAGCGGCAACAGCGCGTCCAGATCCGCCGGAACCGCAGGCCGGATGCGAAAGACGCCCGTCATGCCGACCTCACGGCCCCAGGCGCGCCCCAACGGGGTCCAAGCTGCGCCCCCTGGTCTTTCATACTGGCCCAAATACTCCCTTGCGCCCGCATCCGCGCCCCCTGCGCTTTCAATTTGGCGCAAATACTCCCGCCGGAGGCCCTGCGAAAAAGCAGCGAGGCGGGCCCCTGCCCGCCTCTCCGCCTGGTCAACGGTTCAGCGCCGCGACGCCGGGCAATTCCTTGCCCTCCATCCATTCGAGGAATGCCCCCCCGGCGGTCGAGATGAAGGTGAAATCCCCCGCCACCCCGGCATGGTGCAGCGCCGCCACCGTGTCGCCGCCGCCCGCGACCGAGACGAGCTTGCCCGCCCGGGTCAGCGCCGCCACGGCCTTGGCCGCAGCCACGGTGGCCGCATCGAAGGGGGTCAGCTCGAAGGCGCCGAGCGGGCCGTTCCAGATCAGCGTGCGCGCGGCGGCAAAGACCTGCTCCAGGGCGGCGACCGTGGCAGGGCCCGCGTCCAGGATCATCTTGTCGGCGGGGCAAGCCCCCGCCGCCACGACGGCGCTGGCCGCCCCCGCCTTGAACTCGCCCGCCACGACCACATCGACCGGCAGGTGAATGCTGCAGCCCGCGGCCTTGGCCTTGGCCATGATCTCCAGCGCGATGGGCGCCATGTCGCGTTCGGCCAGGCTCTTGCCGACCTCGATCC
>CAMFIX010000231.1 GCA_945952425.1 uncultured Pseudorhodobacter sp.
CCTCGCTTCTTTCCTTATCAAAAGAAAGGGGAGCGCGGGCGGGTGGGGCGGCGGGCGGCCCGGAGGGGGGGGGGGCGCGGCCCCCGGTCGCCCCCCCCCAGGCTTCCGGTTGACTCCGCCGCCCCCAAGTTGCACTAGGCCTCATCCCCCCGGCGGCCTCATGCGCACCCTCGATCACGCCCGCATCCCCGAACTGCCGAACCCCTATTTCGGCAAGGTCCGCGACTGCTACGACCTGCCCCCCGATGCCGCCCATCCCGACGGGCGGCGCATCCTGATCGCCTCCGACCGGATCAGCGCCTTCGACCGTATCCTCGCCGCCATCCCCTTCAAGGGCCAGGTGCTGACCCAGATCGCGCGGTACTGGTTCGAGCGCACCGCCGACATCCTCCCGAACCACGTGATTTCCTACCCCGACCCCAATGTCGTCATCGGCAAGCGGCTCACCATCCTTCCCGTGGAAGTCGTGGTGCGCGGCTATCTGGCGGGGACGACCTCGACCTCGGTGCTGACCCAGTATCGCAAGGGGGTCCGGACGATGTATGGCCATACCCTCCCCGAGGGCTTGCGCGACAACCAGGCCCTGCCCCAGGCGATCATCACCCCCACGTCCAAGGCCTTCGACGGCGGCCACGACGAGCCTTTGACGGCCGAAGACATCCTCGCCCAGGGCCTGTTGACCAAGGCGCAATGGGAGCAGGTCTCCGCCGCCGCCTTGGCGCTCTTCGCCCGCGGCCAGAAGATGGCGGCCGAGCGCGGGTTGATCCTCGTCGATACGAAATACGAATTCGGCACCGACCTTCAGGGCAACATCCTGATCGCCGACGAAATCCACACACCGGACTCCAGCCGCTACTGGATCGCGGAGGGCTATGAGGCGGCCTTCGAATCCGGCACGCGGCCGCCCTCCTTCGACAAGGACGTCATCCGCGCCTGGGTCGCGGCGCGCTGCGACCCCTACAAGGACGACATCCCCACGATCCCGGCAGAGATGATCCAGCAGACCTCCCAGGTCTATATCCAGGCCTATGAGGCGATCACCGGGGCGCCTTTCACCCCCGACCTGAACGGCGCCACGCCGCTCGACCGCATCCGAAGCGCTTTGCAGCCCTGGTTTGCCTGACTGTTTGCGCTAACAGGCGGCAATCCGCTAAGGTCGGCAAAACACTCGGGAGGAAAAGATGATTCTTTGCTGCGGCGAAGCCCTGATCGACATGCTGCCCCGCCAGTCGGCGGCGGGAGAATCCTGTTTTGCCCCCTATGCCGGCGGCGCGGTGATGAATACGGCGATCGCGCTGGCGCGGCTTGGCGCCTCTTCGGGGTTTCTGACCGGCCTGTCGTCGGACCTGATGGGCGAGGTGCTGACGACGACGCTTCAAAGCTCGAACGTCAACCTCGACTTCTGCGTGCGATCGGACCGCCCCACCACACTGGCCTTCGTCAAGCTGACGAATGGCCATGCGAGCTATGCTTTCTATGACGAGAATACCGCCGGGCGGATGATGGTCCTGGCCGACATGCCGGTGCTGCCCGACAGCGTGAAGGCCTATTTCACCGGGGGCATCTGGCTGGCGGTCGAACCCTGCGGGACGGCCCTGGAACAGATGCTGCTGCGCGAGGCGAAGCTGCGGGTGACCATGGTCGATCCCAATGTGCGCCCGGGCTTCGTGAAGGATCGCGCGGCCTATACCAGCCGCATCGACCGGATGCTGGCGGCGGCCGATATCGTGAAACTGTCGGACGAGGATGCTGTCTGGCTTTACGGCAGCTGCGATCCGGCCATGATCCTGAACAAGGGCGCCAAGGTCGTGCTGATTACCGAAGGCGCGAAAGGGGCGACGGCCTATACCGCCCGCGGATCGGTCCATGTCGATGCGGCGAAGGTGACGGTCGCCGATACGGTCGGCGCGGGTGATACGTTCAACGCCGGCGTCCTCGCCGCGCTGGACCGCGCGGGGCTTCTGTCGAAATCCGCCATCGCCACCCTGTCGGATGCCGCCCTCACCGAGGCCCTGACGCTCGGCTCCCGCGCCGCCGCCGTTACCGTCTCGCGCCCCGGCGCCAACCCGCCCTGGGCGCACGAATTGTGAGGGCGCTGCTGCAGCGCGTCAGTCGCGCGTCCGTGACGGTCGATGGAGAGGTCACGGGCCAGATCGGCCCCGGCCTTCTGATCCTGGTCTGCGCCATGCAGGGCGACACCGAGGCCGAGGCCGACAAGCTCGCCGCCAAGATCCTGAAGCTGCGGATCTTCAAGGACGAGGCGGGCAAGATGAACAAGGCGGTGACCGATGTGGGCGGCAGCGCGCTGGTCGTCAGCCAGTTCACGCTTGCCGCCGATCTGCGGGGCAACCGGCCGGGGTTTTCCTATGCCGCGGCGCCGGACGAGGGGAAGCGGCTTTACGAATATTTCTCGGCCAAGGTGGCCCAGACGGTCCCCGTGCAGAACGGCATCTTCGGGGCGGATATGGATGTCTCGTTGAACAACGACGGGCCGGTGACGATCTGGATGGACACGGCCAGCCTGTAGGCGGCGGGATCAATCCCGCCCTACCCTTTCCAGAGCAGGGCGGGTTCTCCCTTAGGCCGCCGCGCGGCGCAAGAGCACCCGCGCCATCGTCTCGCCCATGGCACTCGGGTTCGGCGCCACGGTGATGCCGGCGGCGGTCAGGATCTCGACCTTCTCCTGCGCGCTTTCGCCGAAAGCCGAGATGATCGCCCCCGCATGGCCCATCTTGCGCCCCTTCGGCGCCGAGAGCCCGGCGATATAGGCCACCACGGGCTTGGTCATGTGCCGCGCGACCCAGGCGGCGGCCTCGGCCTCTTGCGGGCCGCCGATCTCGCCGATCATCATCACCGCATCGGTCTCGGGATCGGCCTGGAACAGCTCCAGGATGTCGCGGAAGCTCGACCCGTTCACCGGATCGCCCCCGATGCCGACCGAGGTCGACACGCCGATGCCCAAAGCCTTCATCTGGCTCGCGGCCTCGTATCCCAGCGTCCCGCTGCGGCCGATGATGCCGACGCGGCCCTTCATGTAGATATGCGGCGGCATGATCCCCATGAAGCCCACCCCGGGAGAAATGACCCCCGCACAATTCGGCCCGATCAGCCGCATCTTGCGGGATTCGGGATAACGGCGCAGGAAGCGTTTCACCCGCATCATGTCCTGGCTGGGCAGGCCGTCGGTCACGCAGACCGCGGTGCGGATGCCGGCGTCCGCCGCCTCCATGATCGCATCGGCGGCGAAGGGCGGGGGCACGAAGATGAGGGAGGCATCGGCGCCCGTCGCCTCCACCGCCTCGCGCACCGTGTTGAAGAGCGGCCGGTCGAGGAGGCTCCCACCCCCCTTGCCCGGCGTCACCCCGCCCACGACATTCGTCCCGTTCTTGATCATGTCAGCGGCATGGAACTGGCCGATGCGGCCCGACATGCCCTGGACGATGATCCTGGTCTTTTCCGTGATGAGAATGGCCATGGTTTTCCCCTCAAGCCGCCAGTTTCGGACGCGCAGCCACGGCCCGCGCCGCCGCTTCTGCCAAAGTGTCCGCCGTAATCAGCGGCAGGCCCGAGGCGCGCAGGATCTCCTGCCCCGCCTCGACATTCGTCCCCGCCAGCCGCACGACGACCGGGATCGTCATGCCGACCTCGCGGTACGCCTTCACCACCCCCTCGGCCACCCAGTCGCAGCGGTTGATGCCCGCGAAGATGTTGACGAGGATGACCGAGACCTCCGGGTCGGCCAGGACGGTGCGGAAGGCGCGGACGACACGCTCGGGGCTCGCGCCGCCGCCGATGTCCAGGAAGTTGGCCGGTTGGCCGCCCGCCAGCTGGATCATGTCCATCGTCGCCATGGCCAGGCCCGCGCCGTTGATGATGCAGCCGATGTCGCCGGTCAGGCCGACATAGGCCAGCCCATGGTCTCCGGCGGTGGATTCGCGCGGGTCTTCCTGGCTGCGGTCGCGCAGTTCGGCGACCTCGGGGCGGCGATACAAAGCGTTGGTGTCGAAGGACATCTTGGCGTCCAGCGCCACCAGGTCGCCCGCGCCGGTGATGACCAGCGGGTTGATCTCGACCATGGTGGCATCCATCTGGCTGTAGGCCTCGAAACAGGCCTTCAGGATGGTGACCATCTGCGCGACCTGACCGCCCGTCAGCCCCAGCCCGAAAGCGAGTTCCCGCGCCTGGTATTCCAGAAGGCCGGTCGCCGGGTCGATCGTCATCCGCCGCAGGCTCGCGGGGTCTTCCTCGGCCAGATCTTCGATCTCCATGCCGCCATGGGCGGAGGCCACGATCATGATGCGCTCGGATTTCCGATCCAGCACGAAGCCCAGATACAGCTCCCGGGCGATGTCGGAGGCGGCCTCGATCCACAGGCGATAGACGCCCTTGCCCGCCGCATCGGTCTGGCGCGTCACCAATTGGCGGCCGAAAAGGCTGGCGGCAAAGCTTTGCACCTCGTCGACCGAGCGGCAGAGCTTGACGCCGCCCGCCTCGCCCCGGCCCCCGGCGTGGATTTGCGCCTTGACGACCCAGGCGCTGCCGCCCAGCTCGCGCGCCCGGTAGGCGGCCTGCTCAGGGCTGTAGGCCAGCCCCCCGCGCGGCACCGGCACGCCGAAGCGGTGCAGGATTTCCTTGGCCTGGTATTCGTGGATGTCCATGGCTTACCTCCCTGCGATGGCATCGGCGACGACGAGCACATTGGCCGCCATCCGCTCGCTGGCCGCGTCGATCATCTTGCCGTCGAGGCTGGCCGCGCCTTTCCCCTGCGCCTCGGCCAGCCGCAGTTCCTCGATGATGCGGCGGGCCTTGGTGACCTCGGCCTCGGTGGGCGAAAACACCTCGTTGGCCAAGGCGACCTGGGAGGGATGGATCGCCCATTTCCCCTCGCAGCCCAAAGCCGCGGCCCGGCGGGCGCCCGCCTTATAGCCCTCGGGGTCGGAGAAATCGCCGAACGGCCCGTCAATCGCCCGCAGACCGAAGGCGCGGCAGGCGGTGACCATGCGGGCAATCGCCGCATGCCATTGGTCGCCCGGATAGACCGGGTTCAAGCCCCCGATGTTGACCGTCCGCGCCCGCATCGAGGCCGCGAAGTCTGCCACCCCGAAGTGCATCGCCTCCAGCCGCCCCCCGAACCGCGCGATGTCTTCGACATTCGCCATGCCGAGCGCGGTCTCGATCAGCGCCTCCAACCCCACGCGGGTCTTGAAGCCGCGGGCCATCTCGATCTGGTTGACCATGGCCTCGACCATGTAAAGGTCGCCCGTCTCGCCGACCTTGGGCACCAGCAACGTGTGGACGCGGTCGCCCGCCTGCTCCATCACATCGACCACGTCGCGATACATGTAATGCGTGTCCAACCCGTTGATCCGCACCGAGACCGTCTTGCCCTTGGCCGCCCAGTCGATGTCGTTCAGCGCCTGGATGGCATTGCGCCGGGCCTGCTCTTTCTCGGGCGGCGCCACCGCGTCTTCCAGGTCGAGAAAGACGTAGTCCGCCGCCCCCTCCGCCGCCTTGTCGATCATCGTGGGGTTCGAGGCCGGAACCGCGAGTT
>CAMFIX010000232.1 GCA_945952425.1 uncultured Pseudorhodobacter sp.
TTGGACCGACCGGGCGCGCGGCATGATCGCGGCGAAGGAATACCGCTACATCTCGTCCGTGATCCTCTATGACAAGGCCACGCGCGAGGTCGGCCGCGTCACCGGCGCGGGCCTGGTGCATCGTCCGAACCTTCTGCTGCAAGCGCTGAACGCCGAAGGTGCGCCCGCACCTGCGCCGCAGCCCGAACCGGCCAAGCCTGACGCGGCCGGGGCCGTGGCGGCCATGCTGGACATGCTGGGCTTGACGGCCGAGGCCGCGGCAACCGAGGTGATCACGGCGCTTCTGGCGCGCAGTCAGAAGCTGGCCAGCGCCCCGCAGGCGCAGGCCGGGACCGAGGCGACGGCCTGCGGCACGCCCGACCCGACCCGCTATGTCGAAGTCTCTGCCTTGAACGCGGTCCTGAAGGGCGCTGCCCAGGAGCGGACCAAGGGCAAGATCGAACGCGCCATCCGCGAAGGCTTCATCGCGCCCGGCATGCGCAAATGGGCCACGGCGCTCTGCGACCAGTCCGACGCGATGTTCGATGGCGTCTCGCGTGAAGTCCGACCCGACCTTCGCCAATCTCATGCGCCCGGCCGGGATCGCGACGGCGCACCTCGAAGAGGCCAGCGACCATGCCAGCGATCCGGTGGCAGTGCCGGTTTGCGAGCAACTCGGCCTGAAGCCCGAGGCTCTGGGCCGGTAACGAACGGGGGAGGCGAGCCCCCTGCCTTCCCCGTGGTTGGACGGAAGGCGAGCGAAGTCCCGCGCCGATTCTCGCCCCCGTTTTGAAAAATGGTGCGGCGCGGGGCTTCGTTCAATCCGTCTTGAAGATGTTCCCATGTCCGAAGTCGTCCGCCCCCGGCCCAAACCCACCGCCCGAGGCTCGAAGCCTTCGTGGACGCCATCCCTCTCATTTAGCGGCTTTGACGAGGCCGTCAGCTTCCTGATGCACTTCGGCGGCGCCGAACTCCACCTGCAGAAGAACCCCAAGGGCCGTGGTCAGGCCGAAGCCCTATTCGGCGCGCCTGCCGTCGCCAAGCTTGCTGCCCATGGCGGCATTACGCAACGCCGCGTCCCCCTCGCCAAGCCCTGGCTGGCCCGTGTCTTCGACTGGCGCGGCCATACCGTCGCCAGCATCGCCCGCACCCTGCGCGCCTCTGACCTAACCGTCAGGCGCTGGCTGAAGGAAGTGGACGCGGGATGATGGAGACGCGGGACTTCCCTCATCTGCGGCACTCCGCCAAGGGCGGTTTATGGCACCCGTGGAACCCGATTTCCAGGGTCATCATCCGACCGGAACCATACATCCGCCTGCGCGACACCAGCAAGCCATGGCATGAAAGCAGGGCGGCGGCATGACGATCAATTGCGAAATCCTCGATACCGCCTTCAAGCTGCGCGCCCTCGCCGCCCGCTTGGAATCCACCGCAAACGCCCCTTCAACGGGCCGTAAAACACCCGTTGAAGGCACGTCCCCTCTCGCCGCCTGGCGCGCCGCGCACCGCGTCGGAACCCCCAGCCGGATCACGTCTGACCCCGAGGTCGAAGCCTTCATCCTTGCCCGGATCGAAGCGATGACCTATGCTCAGATCGTCGCCGCCGTGGCTGCAAGGTTCCCGAAAGCGCGCCACATTAGCATGTCCAGCCTGCAACGCTGGTGGACGAAGCGAAGGGCCTCAGTCAGCTAATATCAGGCAATACTGGCTATTCTCGGATAACCCGGCCAACTACCGGCCATTGCGGCAGAGAATGTTACGACACATCAGTATGAAAGGATGGGCTTGCACCTTTCATACTGACATAAGTACCTCCACGGAGGGGTCCGGGGAGGTGTGAAACCTCCCCGGGGCGTTCAGCCGGTGACCGCCTTGGCCTTGGGCGCCGCCTTTTCCGCCAGATCCCTCGCAATGGCATGGGCGGCTTTCACGCGCTCGGCTTCGGTCTTCATGTCGCCGATCAGGACGATCTTGTTGCCCTGGATGCGCGCGCCCGCGCCTTGGGCTTTCACGAATTCCACCAGCCCCGCGGGGTTGGCGAATTTGTCGTTGTGGAACTGGACGTTGGCGCCTTTCGGCCCGACATCCAGGCGGCTGACCCCGGCCTTCTTGCAAAGCGCCTTGATGCGCACGATCACCATCAGCGTGTTGACCTCCTTGGGCAGCGGGCCGAAGCGGTCGATCAGCTCGGCGGCGAAGCCTTCGAGCTCGACCTTGGTCTGCAAGGACGATAGGCGGCGATAAAGGCCCAGACGGATGTCGAGGTCGGGGATATAGTCCTCGGGGATCATCACCGGCACGCCGAGGTTGATCTGGGGGCTCCAGTTGTCGTCCACCTGGGCGAGGCCGTTCAGCTCGCCCGATTTGATCTTGGCGATCGTCTCTTCCAGCATCTGTTGGTAGAGTTCATAGCCCACTTCCTTGATGTGGCCGGACTGCTCCTCTCCCAAGAGGTTCCCCGCGCCGCGCAGGTCGAGGTCGTGGGAGGCGAGGTTGAAGCCCGCCCCCAAAGTGTCGAGGCTGCCCAAGAGTTTCAGGCGTTTCTGCGCCTGGGGCGTCAGGGGCGCGCGCGGCTTGGTCGTCAGGTAGCAATAGGCGCGGGTCTTCGAACGCCCCACGCGGCCGCGGATCTGATAGAGCTGGCTGAGGCCGAACATATCGGCGCGGTGGACGATCATCGTGTTGGCGGTGGGGATGTCGAGGCCCGACTCCACGATGGTCGTGGCCAGAAGCACATCGTATTTGCCGTCGTAGAACTCGTTCATCCGCTCATCGAGGTCGCCTGCCGCCAGCTGGCCATGGGCGATGACATAGGTGACCTCGGGGACATGGGTTTTCAGGAAATCCTCGATCTCGTGCAGATCACTGATCCGCGGGACGACATAGAAGCTTTGCCCGCCGCGGTAGTGTTCGCGCAGAAGCGCCTCGCGCACCGTGATGCTGTCGAATTCCGACACATAGGTGCGGATCGACAGGCGGTCCACCGGGGGGGTGGCGATGATCGAGAGGTCGCGCACGCCGGTGAGGCTTAGCTGCAGCGTGCGGGGGATGGGCGTGGCGGTCAGGGTCAGGACGTGGATTTCGCTCCGCATCTCCTTCAGCCGCTCTTTATGGCCGACGCCGAAGTGCTGTTCCTCGTCCACGATCATCAGGCCGAGGCGCTTGAAGCTGACGCCCTTCGCCAGAAGCGCATGGGTGCCGACGACGATGTCCACCGTGCCATCGGCCAGGCCCGCGCGGGTCGCATTGGCTTCCTTGGTGGTCACGAAGCGCGAGAGGGGGCGGACCACCATCGGGAAGCCCCGGAAGCGCTCGGCAAAGCTGCGGTAGTGCTGGCGGGCAAGCAGCGTCGTCGGGCAGATCACGGCGACCTGCTGGCCTGCCAGCGCCGCCACGAAGGCCGCGCGCATGGCGACTTCCGTCTTGCCGAAGCCGACGTCGCCGACGATCAGCCGGTCCATGGGCGAGCCCTTTTCCAGGTCCGTCACCACATCGGCGATGGCCGAAAGCTGGTCGTCGGTCTCGGTATAGGGGAAGCGGGCGGCGAAGGCCTCCCAGAGGGAATGCGGCGCCTCCAGGATCGGGGCGTGTCTCAGCGCCCGTTCCGCCGCGACACGCATGAGGCGGTCGGCGATCTCGCGGATGCGCTCTTTCAGCTTGGCCTTCTTGGCCTGCCAGGCGCCGCCGCCGAGGCGGTCCAGCAGGCCCTCTTCATGGCCATAGCGGGAGAGGAGCTCGATATTCTCGACCGGCAGGTAGAGCTTGGCACTCTCGGCATATTCCAGCGCCACACAGGCATGGGGAGCGCCAAGCGCGGTGATCGTTTCCAGCCCCAGATAGCGGCCCACCCCATGTTCCACATGGACCACCAGGTCACCCGGGGTCAGCGTGTCGACCTCGCGCAGGAAGTTCTCGGCTTTCCGCTTGCGCTTGGGCTTGCCCACCATGCGCTCGCCCAGCACGTCCTGTTCGCTGACGACCGTCAGGCCGGGGGCGGTGAAGCCCGCCTCCAGCGGCCAAACGACCAGGTAAAGGCCGCCCTTGCCGTCCGGAACGTCGCGGAAGTCCTTGATCGGCGTCCCCTTCAGGCCCTGGTCCTGCAAGAGCCCCGAAAGCCTTTCCCGCGCGCCGTCGCTGAAGGAGGCGACGACGACCTGGCCCTCTTGCATCCTTGTCTTAAGATGGTCCGCCAAGGCACCGAAAAGGCTGATGTTTTCCTGCTGCCGCTCGGGCGCGAAAGACCGCCCGATGGCGCCCCCGGCATCGAGACACCCCGGCCCCGGCGGCTGGTGCAAGGGCGAGAGCTGGATCACTCGGTGCCCCGCCACGGCGCCCTCGAAACCCGCATCGTCCAGGTAAAGCAACCCCGGCGCGGAGGGTTTGTAGACCGAATCCATCCGCCCCTTGGCGTTCATCGCCTCGCGGCGGCTGTCGTATTGATCCTCGATCCCCTCCCAGCGCGACAGACGCATGGGCGTCACCTGGTCGTCCAGCATCACGGCAGCGGTCGGCAGATAGTCGAAGATCGTCTCCAGCCGCTCGTGGAAGAAGGGCAGCCAATGCTCCATCCCCTGGTGCTTGCGGCCCGCCGAGACGGCCTCGTACAGCGGATCGTCCGAGCCGCCCGCGCCGAATTCCACCCGGTAGTTCTGGCGAAACCGCGTGATGGCGGCGGGGTCCAGCAGCACTTCGGAAACCGGGGCGAATTCCACCGATTTCAGCTTGCCGGTGGTCTTCTGCGTCTCGGGGTCGAAGCGGCGGATGCCGTCCAGCTGGTCGCCGAAGAAATCGAGCCTGACCGGCCCGCCGCGCCCGGGCGGGAAGATATCCACGATACCGCCGCGCAGCGCATAATCGCCGGGCTCGGCCACGGTCGAAACCGGGGTGAAACCCATGTTGGTCAGGAAGGCCTTCAGCCGCGCCTCGTCAACCCGGTCGCCCAGGGCGGCCGAAAAGCTCGCGCCGGCCACGACATCGCGCGCCGGGATGCGCTGGGTCGCGGCGGCAAGCGTCGTCAGCAGGACGAAGGCGCCCGGCACGCCCTGGGCCAAGGCCGCCAAGGTCGCCATGCGGCGGGCGGAAATCTCGGGGTTCGGAGAAACCCGATCATAGGGCAGGCAATCCCAGGCCGGGAAGTCCAGGACGACGAGCCCCGGCGCCAGGACGGCCAGCGCCGCGCGCATCGCCTCGGCCCGGCGGTCGTCGCGGGCGACATGGATCACGGGCTGCCCGCGTGCAGCCTCGCGCGCCACCAGCCGCGCGTCAAAGCCCTCGGGGGCGCCCCCCAGGGTCAACTTGGTCGCCTGATCGGTCATTGCGGGATGAAATGCAAAAGGTTCACATACATGCCGACCATGGCCGCCACGAAAATCGAGATCATGCCAAGCCCCTGCACCGAAAGCCGGGTCAGGAACATCCGCCGGAAAAGCGCCTCGCCCTGCCCCTCGCCGCGCTCGATCTTCAGGCAGGCGCGCAGCGTGATGTAGAAC
>CAMFIX010000233.1 GCA_945952425.1 uncultured Pseudorhodobacter sp.
CTTCAAGGGAGCCACGGCCCCCTTGAAAATCCCCGTGGATATTTTTGGACCAATGAAGGGGAAAGGGGCACCTGGGTTGGGGCGCCCCTTTCATACTTGTGGAAATACTCAACTGACCGGGTGGGTCAGCGGTTTTGCGTGACGTAATAGACCACGCCCGCCACCACGGCGGCGGCCAGCACGGCGAAGGCGATCTTCCAGGCGCTCCACGGGCGTTCGCCCTGGACCTCGCCGGTCTGGCCGTTCACCAGGAAGCGATAGCTTTTGCCGTTGTACTTGTAGGCCGCCATCCAGATCGGCAAGAGGATGTGCTTGAAGGTCTCGTCCCGCCAATCGACATCCATGCTGTCGATGCGCTGCTCATCCCCGCCGATGTCGCGGCGGATGTCGCCCTGGATGACATATTCCATCTTTTGCTGCGCCGTCACATGGCCATCGGCCAGCGCCACCGTATAGCCCTCGGCCGAGAAACCGGCCAGGTAGTCGGGCGCATAGGGCTCCAGCTGGCCGAGATCCCAGGGCTCCAGGTTCTCGGCCAGGTTGGTGGGCAGCGCGGTCGAGGCGATGGCCAGCACATCGTCGAAATCGCGCGCGACATGGCCGCGCACATTGGTCCAGCGCACCTTGCGGACCTGTTCCTGGCGCTGCTCGTTCCGGCCGTTCACATTGACCGTCACGGTGCGCGTCTCGTAATAGGCATCCCCCCGCTGGCCGCGGTAATCGGTCGAGGTATCGGCGTCGAAGGTCCAGTAGGGGACATAGATGCCGTTCATCGCCCGCCCCGAGCGGGTGTATTGCAAGAGCCCGTTCGGCGCGAACCAGAGGCTCCCCAGCCAGTCCAGCATCGCCTTGTGGGCGGTCTTTTCGTCCAGCTGGAAGGGCAGGACGGCCTGGGGCTTGATCTTGCGCTCGGACCCGGTGTCGACCACGACGGGCGAGGCGCAGAACGGGCATTCCTTGGAATGGGTCGCACCGTCGAATTGCACCTGCGCGCCGCAGTTCGGGCATTTCGTCGCGCGCACCTCGGCCGTGGCGGCCAGCGGCAGGTCGTCGGCCAGGCCACGGGCGAGCGGGTGTTCCTCGAAGCTTTTCGGGGACTTGCTCTTCCCCCAGGGCCCGGCATTGCCCGCGATCTCTTGTTCAAAGCCGCAATGGTCGCATTTCAGGCGCGTCACCCCCGGGGCAAAGCGCAGCTCGGCGCCGCATTGCTGGCAGGGGTAACGGTGTTCTTCGGCGATCATGTCAGACCCCGGGCGGCGGGGGCGGGGGAACCTGGGCGAAGAGCCGGTTGAGCTCCGTCTCGCCCGCCGGTTTCCAGCCGTCCTGGCCCGCGGTCCAGACCTGGGAGGCCCGCCCAAAGCCCGGCTGGCTTGCCAGCTGCGCCTCCGTGAAGGGGCCTTGCGTCTGGCCGTTCACCGCGAGATGCCACTGCTTGCCCACGGGCGGCGGAGGCGGCGGAGCGGCCGCGGCAGGCGCGGCACCCCAGGGCCCGGGCTGCGCCGCACCAATCTGAAAGCCCATCCCGGCCCCCATGGCCGCGCCCATCGTGGCGCCCATGGCGCTGCCGGGCTGGCTCAGGCTCTCGGCCGCGTTGAACTGCATGTATTTGTTCAGATCGCCCGCAATCCCCATCGAGGTGCGCTTGTCCAAGACCTTCTCGACCTCGTCGGGCAGCGAGATGTTCTCGATATAAAACTCGGGCAGGGTCAGCCCATAGGCCTGGATCGTCGGCGCAATCGCCTGGCTGACCAGCTTGGCCAGGTCGACCGTATTGGCCGCCATGTCCAGCACAGGGATGCCGGATTTCGCGAGCGCCTGGCTCATCTGCTGGACGATGATGTTTCGGATCTGCATCGAGACTTCATCGGCGGTGAACTCGCCATCCGTCCCCACGATCTCTTTCAGGAAGAGCCCCGGATCGCTCACCCGCATCGAGTAATTCCCGAAGGCCCGGATGCGCACCGGCCCGAATTCGGGGTCGCGGCACATGATCGGGTTCTGCGTGCCCCATTTCAGGTCGTTGAACCGCGTGGTCGAGACGAAATAGACCTCGGCCTTGAAGGGGCTGGAGAACCCGTGGTCCCAGTGCTGCAAGGTCGTCATGATCGGCATGTTGTTGGTCTGCAGCTCATAGAGCCCCGGCGAGAAGACATCGGCGATCTGGCCCTCGTTGACGAAGACCGCGGCCTGGCCCTCGCGGACCGTCAGCTTGGCGCCGTATTTGATCGCATTGTCCCGGCGCTCGAACCGCCAGACCATCGTGTCGCGGGTGTCGTCCGTCCAGGAGATGACGTCGATGAACTCGCCTTTGAGAAATCCGAAAACCATGGGCTACCTCCAGCGTCAGGTTTGGCCGTCGATCAGACGGGTTGCAAGTTGGTCCACGATGGGCCGGGCTGCGTCGGCCGTCATGCCGGGGTGCAGCTCGGGGGAATAAAGCAGCCGCAGCATATCCTCGTCCATCCGCGTCAGCAGCGCGAATTCCTGATCGTCGTTGAAGATCGAGGGCCGGGCGAGGTTGCTGTCGTTGGGCAGGCCAAGCGCCTGGGCGATTTCCTCGTGCAGGCAGGCCTGCAGCAGCAGGGCTGGATGTTCCGAGGGGATCACGGCGACGGCGCGGGTATAGGTTTGGGTCTTGTGGTCGGAATGGCTCAGCACCTGGCAGAAGGTGCCGTCGGACAGATGCGTCGTCGCGGCCAGTTGCGCCGCCGTCAGGCCGGGGAATTCGGCGCTGATCCGGGGCCCCAGCGCGGCCCGGGCATCGACATCGGCGATATGCAGGAAGAAATTGGGATCGGCGTCCGACAAGCTGATCGACAGCCCCGTCAGCTTGGACAACCGCGCGAGGTAAGAGGCCACCATCACCCGGTCGGCCTCGGCCTGCGCGGCGGGGACAGTGCTGCCGATCTGCAGGCTCATGCGGATCGGCCCGTCCCAGCGCTGCAGGGGGATGGCGCCCGGATGGCTTTGCGGGGTGATGCGTCCGCCGGCATACTCCTCGAAGAAGGCCACCGACATGAAGGCGCGGGCCAGCATCGCATCGGTGAAGGGCGTGTCGGCGCCCCCGCCATCGGTGCGCATCAGCCCATCGGCCAGAAGCTTTGTCTGCACGTCGAGGTAATGCGCGGCCAAGGCCTGGCTTTCGGCCGAGGCGACAGGCGCGGGGGCCGGGGGCGCGGCCATGGGGCGCGGCGGCGGCGCCTCTGGCGTGCAGGCCAGGGTGGCGGACAGCGCCGCCATCCCGCCAAGCCGCGCAAGGGCATTCCGGGCGCGCATCAGCCGTTGAGCGCCCCGCCGGTCTTGCCGCGCGAGGCGGCCAGCGTGTCGCGCAAGGCGACCTCCATCTTGCCGAGTTCCTCTTCGGCCGCCGCGCGCTTGGCCTTGCCCTCGTCGGCGATGCGCAAGCTGTCTTCGATCGTGGCGATCAGCGTGTCGTTGGCCTTCTTCACCGCCTCGATGTCGAAGACGCCGCGCTCCATCTCGGTGCGGACGATCTTGTTGGCTTCGTTCAGGTTCTGGGCGTTCTTGGTCAGAAGCTCGTTGGTCAGGTCGTTGGCATCCTTGATCGCCTCGGCGGCATCGCGGCTCCGCTGGATGGTGACGGCCTGGGCGAGCTGGGTCTCCCACAAAGGCACGGTGTTCAGAAGGGTGGAGGAGATTTTCCCCACCAGCGACTTGTCGTTCTCCTGCACCAGGCGGATCGAGGGCAGGGACTGCATCGTCACCTGGCGCGTCAGCTGCAGGTCAGCCACGCGGCGCTCCAGGTCGTCGCGGGCGGCGCGGATGTCGCGGAGTTCCTGCGCCTTTTTCACCTGGTCATCGGCGGGGGCGGCGCTGACCGCGGCTTCGGCGGCGGGGATGGTCTTGGTGTCAAGCTCCGCGATCTTGGCCTTGCCGGCGGCGATATAAAGGCCAAGCTCGTCGAAGAAGGTCAGGGTCTTGGCGTAAAGGATGTCCAAGGCCTTGATGTCCTTCAGCAAAAGCGTCTGGTGGCCCATCAGGTTGCCGGTGATCTTGTCGATCTGGGTCTGGACCTGCTCATAGCGCTCCATGAACTGCACCACGGGCGATGCGGCGCCGGTCAGACGCTCCCACCAGCTGCGTTCGCGCCCGGCATCCAGCTCGCTGCCCGAAAAGCCGCGGATCGTCGCCACGATCTCGGTCAAGGCGGCACCGGCGGGGCCGACGTCCTTGTTCTTCACCCCGTTCAGCATTTCCTGGGAGATGACCTGCAATTCGGCCTGCGCGCCCGAGCCGAAGGAGATGATCGACTGGGTGTTGGACAGGTCGATCTCGGCCATGCGCTTTTCGATCTCGGCGGCCGGGGCGGTGGCGGCGGTCGGCAGCTCGGCCACGGGCGCGGGCAGGATGGCGCGGGTGACGGTCTCGACCTCGGCCAAGGCGGTGGAGGCGGCGGCTTGGATCGTTTCGGACATGGGATTTCCTCTGGAGATCAGGGGTTGAAATGTCAGGCCTGGTATTTCAGCCGGTCGCGCAAGACCTGGATTTCGATGTCCAGGCCCGTCTGGTCGTTGGACAAGAGCGTCTGGGTGCGCGCGGCGAAGTTGGTTTCAAGGTCGGTCAGCAGCGCCTCGTAATCGGCGCGGGCCTTGTCGTTCGGCCCGGCGGCGAGAAGATCGGCCAGCTTGATCGGCGCACCGCGCGCGCCGTGCAGATAGACCGACAGATAGGCGCGGGCGGCGGTCAGGTCGCGGGGGTCGTTCTCGACCTGGCGGAACAGCGCGCGGGCGGTGGTGGCAAAGCGGTCGACGCGGTTTTCCAGGGCGCCGTCGCGGGCGCGCAGGATCGCGTCCTTCATCTGGGACAGCGTGGCCTCCGCCTCGGTCACCGCGCGGGCGACGCGGTCGGTCTGATAGGCGTCCTGTCCCTCCAGCCCCTTGGATTTCAGCGGGTCGAGCCCGAAGGCGCCAAGATGCAGTGCCGCGCCGATCATCCCCAGCGCGAAGAGCGCCAGCGGATGGGGCAGCCAGAGGACGGCGCCCGACATCAGCGCGGCCCCGGTCAGGGCGGCGCCGAAGATCTTGCGCGGAATGGCGGGGCGGCGGGCGACCTTGCGGGCCTGGTATTCGGCCTCGGCCTTCAGCCCCTCGCGCGTCAGCCAGGCGGCGAGGATCATCAGCCCTGCCGCCAGAAGTCCGGCGAAAAGCCAGGCGGTGCCGCCGGTGAAGGCCTTGAAGAGGAAGGGAAACGCCAAGGCGAACATCAGCCCCGACTTGACTCCCGCGCCCGAGGGCGGCGGGGCGGCCTGCACGGTCGTGTCGCCCGAAGTCGCACCCGAAGTCGCACCGGGGGAGTATTTGCCGACGATCCTGCGGGCCATCAGAGGCCTCCTCCGAAAGCGGTGTAGAGGGTCAGCGCGATCAGCACGACGAAAGACAGGGTTCGAAGCGAATTGGCCGACATGGAAGGCTCCGCAAGGGGATGCGCGGTCGAATATAGGC